>JBFWZG010000029.1:18055-28645 GCA_050185515.1 Reyranellaceae bacterium | reverse complement strand
GGCGCTGCAGGCGCTGCGCGTGTGGATCGTGCTGTCGCTCGGTCCCTACTGGACGACCCGCATCGTCACCGTGCCGGGCGCGCCTCTGGTGCGCCGCGGCCCCTACCGCTACCTGCGCCATCCCAACTACGTCGTGGTGACTGGCGAGATCGCCGTGTTGCCGCTGATCTTCGGCGCCTGGGAGATAGCCCTGGTGTTCTCGATCCTGAACGCGGCGCTGCTGTGGCATCGCATCCGCATCGAAAACGCGGCCCTGTCGACGCGCCGCTGATCACAGCATCGAAAGATCGCCCTTGACGCCCAGCAAGGCCCGCCCGGCCAGTTCCCAGGTCGCGGGCGCCACCATCATGTGCTGCGTCACCACGTGCACGTCGCGAAAGCAGCGTTGCAGGGCGCTGTCGCGATAGACCGATGTACCGCCGCCGAGGTTGTACATAACGTCGACCACCCGCGCTGATGCCTCCGTGGCATGGGTCGCCGCCAGCCGCAGCCGCGCCCGCTGGTCGGTCGGTATGACGCCCTCCGCCTGCGCTCTGTCCCAGGCTTCGGCGACGGCCTCGAAGTAGAAGCCGCGTGCGCTGCGAAGCGTCGCCTCGGCGCGGGCGTAGTCGGCCTGCGTCGCCGGCCGCTCAATCAGCGCCCGCTGCCCGCCGGTGGGCACCTTCCCGCCGGCCAGCGCCGCCAGTTCCTGCATCGCCCGTCGCGCCAGCCCGAGGCCGACGGCGGCGATGCCGAGCGCGAGCAGACCGAAGATCGGAAATGCGTAGAGCGCTCCGTTCTCGACCGGTTTGTCCGTCGCGATCGAAGCCGAGCGGCGCCGGGGCACCAGCAGATCGCCCACTTCCATGTCGTTCGAACCGGTGCCGCACAGTCCGCTGGAATGCCAGGTATCGTGAATGACCGCCTCGGAGGCTGGAAACAGCACCATGCGCGCTTCGGGCATGCCGCCTTCGAGCAGGCGCGGCTTGCTGCCCTCGGTGACGGCACAACCGCCCATCAGCCAGCGACAGTGGCTAGAACCTGACGCCCATTGCCACCGGCCGCTAACGCGATAGTCGTCGCCGTCGATCGCCGCCTTGCCCTTCGGCGCGAAGACGCCGCCGGTGACGACATCGGGATCTCCGTAGATCTCTCCGGCGGTCGCTGGATCGAGATAGGCCGCCGTCATGGCGGACGTCGCGCCGATCATCACGCACCAGCCCGCCGAACCGTCGGATGTCGCCACGGTCTCGATGGCGCGCAGCAATGCCGCCGGCTCCGCCTCCAGCCCGTTCAGCGAACGCGGCACACAGAGCCGGAAGACGCCCGTCCGCATCAGCCGGCCGACCAGGTCGGCCGGCAACTGCCGCGCCGCTTCGATCTCCGGCGTGCGCCGTTTGATCTCCTCGAGCAGCGCCGGTTCGAACATTGGACGGGCAGGCCTAGGATTCGCCGCCGGACGAGGTCACGCCGCCATCGGCGATGATGGTCTGGCCGGTGACGAAGGCTGCCGCTTTCGATGCCAGGAACACGGCGATGCCGCCGATATCGTCGGGCTCGCCGATGCGCCCCAAAGGCGAGCCGGTTTCCATCTGCTTGAGGATGACCGGATTGCTCCACAGCGCCTTGGCGAAGTCGGTCTTGATGAGGCCGGGCGCGATGACGTTGACGCGCACATTGCTCTTGCCCCACTCCATCGCCAGCGACTTGCACAGCGAGAAATCGGCCGCTTTCGACATGCCGTAGGCCGCCAGCACCTTCGAGCCGATCAGCCCGCCGATCGATGAGACGATGATGACCGATCCGTCGTTCCGTTCGGCCATCTCGGGACATACCATGTTGCAGAGCCACAGGTTGCTCAACACGTTGTTCTGCATGATCTTGAGGAACGCCTCATCCGGCATGTCCTTGAGCGGGCCGTAATACGGATTGGCCGCCGCGTTGCAGACCAGAATGTCGATCTTGCCGTAGGCCTTGCGCGTTTCCGCCACCAGACGCTCGAGCTGCGCCCTGTCGGAAATGCTGGCCTGCACGGCGATCGCCTCGCCGCCTTCCTTCTTAATGGCGGCGACGACTTCCTCACATACCGGCAGCTTGCGGCTGGAAACCACCACCTTGGCGCCGGCACGGGCCAGGTTCTCGCAGATCGAGCGGCCGATGCCGCGGCTGCCGCCGGTGACGACCGCCACCTTGCCGCTCAGATCGAACATCCTGTTGGCCATTCTTTTCCTTCCTCCCGTTATCGTCTGTTCATAGCCGCTTTAGCCGAAACCGCGCAACCAGCTCTACATGCGCGGACCACAGGAACTGATCGATCGGCAACACCTGCTCCAGCGCATAACCGCCATCGACGAGAATGCGCGCATCGCGCGCGAAGGTGCCGGGATCGCACGACACGGCGACGATGTCCGGAATGGCGCTGGCCGCCATCTCGCGCGCCTGCGCCGCCGCTCCGGCGCGCGGTGGATCGAATATCGCCGCATCGAAGCCATCAAGCGACGCTGCCGGGACCGGCTCGCGGGCAAGATCGCGCGTCTCAGTGGTCAGCCTGCCTTGCAGCCCTGGCGCTCGTCCGGCCCGCGCCACCGCCGCGCACGCCTCGGCGTTCTCCTCGACAACATGCACCCGGGTCGTCGGCAGCAACCCCAGCGACAGCGTGCCGATGCCACCGAACAGGTCCACAATGCGCGCCGACGCGCCAAGCCACTGTCCGATCGCCGCTTGCATGCCGGCCTCGCCCTCCCGGCTCGCCTGCAGGAAGCCGCCCGGCGGCAGCGCCACCGTCGTCGTTCCGATCCGCAGCACCGGTTCGCGCCGCTGCGCGATCGGTTCGGCCACGTCGCGACGTCGCCAGGACAGGCGCGCCAGGTCGTGGCTCGCGGCGAAGGCGGCCATGGTTTCGCGAGCGGCAAGATCGGGCTCGCCCTCGGCGGCGATCTGGCAGTCGACGCCGTTATCGGCGTCGTTCAGCGCGATCTGGGCCGTGCTGCCGACCGGCAGCACCTCGACCATCAGCGCGCGCAACGGCCCGATCAGCGCCTCCAGCGCCGGCAGCAGTACCGGGCAGGCGGCGATATCTGTCAGGCGGTGGCTGGCCCGCTCATGGAACCCCAGGACCGCCGATTTGCGCGTCCGCATCGCTGTCAGCACCGTGCGCCGCCGCCGACCGGGCGGCGTTTCCATGATCGCGGCGACCGGCGGATCGTCGAACCCACGCCGCCTCAGCGCCTGCACGACAAGATCGCGTTTCCAGACGAGGTACGGCTCGCGTCCCAGGTGCTGCACGCTGCAACCGCCGCAAACGCCGAAATGGCGGCAGGCGGCCGGAACGCGCATGGGACTTTCGCGCTCGATGCGCCTCGCCACTGCCGCAAGCCCCTCGCCGCGCGGCTGCACGATGTCGCATTGCACGGTCTCGCCCGGCAAGGTGAACGGCACGTAGAGAGCGCGGCCATCGACGCTGGCGATGCCATCGCCGCGCGCGCCCAGCGTATCGATATCGAGCGTCAGGCTGCGCGTCGCAGGCAGCTGCTTTGCCATCTCAGTCGCGCAGGGTCGCCGCGGCCCGCACCTGACCGACTTCGAGGCCGGCGCGATTGAGGATCGGTGCCGCCAGCGCCTGTTCGAGCGTCTCGTCGAACACGCCGCAGCGCTTGAGCAGCGCCGCCAGTGCGGCCTCCGAGGCGCGCGTGCCGCCATCGGCGATCTTCAGCGCGATGCCCCAGCCCTTGTCGCGCAGGATCGCGATATAGACGCCCTCCGCGCCGGTCTTGACCACGGCGCGTTCGCCCAGCGCCTGCATCACCCTGGTGCAGAAGCGGCCCGAACCCGCCACCATGAACGGTTCGGTCGCCATCGCCTTGCGGATGCGGGCGATGGCGGCGATGCGCGGCTTGGGCAGCATCGCGGGCTTCGCCAGGCGCGCGAAGGCCAGCGCCAGCCGCCCCAGCGGCACGCCGATCACCGGAATGCCGCAGCCGTCGATGCCCTTGGGGGCGGGGCCGAGATTCATGTCGGTGAGCTGTTCCAGCACGCCGAGAATTCGCTGCTGCACCGGATGGTCCAGGCGGATGTAGCCCCTGGTCTTTTCGCCCTTGTGCACGGCGACGGACAGGAAGCCGGTATGCTTGCCGGAGCAGTTGTTGTGCAGGTTCGAAGGCGTTTCGCCTGCCAGCAGCATCGCCTCGGCGGTCGGCGCGTGCGTCGGCACCTGTGGTCCGCACTCCAGATCGTCGGCCGACAGTCCGATCTTCGCCAGCCACGCCGCGACCGTCTCGGTGTGGCGCTTCTCGCCGCCATGCGAGGCGCAGGCCAGCGCGATCTCGGCATCGCCGAGCCCTAAGGTCTCGGCAGCGCCGCTTTCGATCAGTGGAATCGCCTGGATCGGCTTCAGCGCCGAGCGCGAATAAACCGGCGCCTCGATGTCGCCCCAGGCCGAGATCACGCGTCCGTTGCTGTCGACGATCGCCGCCGCGCCGCGATGACGGCTCTCCACCATATCGCCGCGCGTGACCTCGACCAGGACCGGATCGGCGGCGCCGACGGCATTGTGCGGATGATCGTGCTTGTGTTCGGCCACGGGCGTACTCAGGAAGCGGAAACCAGCAACCTTATATCAGCAAGCACCACCGCCGAGCCATCGGCCAGCAGCTGCGGCTGGAATGGCTTCAATACCCTGCCATCGACCATCGAGCCGTTGGCGGAGTTAAGGTCCTCCATCGCCAGCCGCCCGTCCTGCAGGAAAAAACGGGCATGCCGTCGCGACAGGCTCGCATTGTCCAGCGCGATTTCGCAGAGCTGTTCGTGCCGGCCGACGGTGAGGCCGTATTTGTGCTTCGCCATCTGGGCTTCGGACAGTTGGATCTCGTACTGGCGTCCGTCCTCGTCATGGCCGGCCAGCGACCAGTTGCGCAATGCCGCGCCGCCGTAGACCGTCGGCTTCCCGGGGTCGGCCTCGGGCACCAGGGTGCGCGGCCGCAGTACCGCGCGTTCGACCCGCGCCTGGCGGCGGTCGTCGCGAATGGTGCGGATGCGCTGGCTGGCCGCCTCGACCGCCCGCAGCACACGCTGGCGCGGCCGGCGCAGCGCCAGAACCATCGCCAAGCCGGCAAGCGCCGTCAGCGCGACCGCCCAGACATAAAGCCCCTGAACCGCTTCGACCGCCGGCCCGGCGGCGACGGGGGCGATGACGCAGGGCGTGGTGACCTCGGTGAAAGCCACGTTCTGGCGCTTCAGCAGCGCGATCAGCTCGCTCGAATGCGAGGCGAAATAGATCCCGGCGCCGGCCATGACATGGATGCCGCCGCTGCGGTCGCGCGAGACCTTGCTGGGCGAAGCCTGGGTGTTGACGCCGATCACCTGGCCGCAGGCGTTGAACAGCGGACCGCCGCTGTTGCCGGGATTGACGGCCGCCTCGTGCTGGATGATGCGCATGTCGGAGCTGCCCTTGAACCAGGGCGCGGTGAACACGCGTCCGACCGAGCCGGTGGTCAGGGTCGAGCTTTGCGCCGGCAACAGCCGGTCGCCGATGCCGGGATAACCTAGCGCGAACACGCTGGTGCCGAGCTTGGGTTCCACCGCCGAGAGCGGCAGCGGCTCGCGTTTCAGCCCGGAGACTTCGAGGATCGCCAGGTCGCGATCCTCGTCGGCGAATACCAGCCGCGCCTCGTAGGGATCCTTAAGCCCGTCCTTAGGAATGACCAGGATCTTGCCCGGCGCCTCGTCGACCACATGCCAGTTGGTCGCCACGAAGCCCGCGACGTTAAGTACGAAGCCGGTTCCAGTGCTGTACCCGCCCTGACGCGGGATATAGATGCGCACGACGCTCTCGTCGAGAATGTCCGGATCGGCCTGTGCCTGCGCCCGCTCCGTCGCCAGGCCGACAACCAGCGCCAGCGCCAGGGTCGCCAGCCGCAGCGCATTCGCGGCCCGCAAGGATCCGGCGCGGCCGATCATCCCGTCTTCCCCTCTTCCCAGCGCGCCAGAATCAGCGTCGCGTTGTCGGCACCCCGGCCGCCCTTCTTCACCGCGGCCGCAACCAGTCCCTCGGCCGCACGATCCAGTGCCCGGTTGCCCAGTGCAACGCCAATCTGCTCGGCCGTGACGTGCTCCCACACCCCGTCGCTGCACAGCGCCAATCCGTCGCCCGGCTGCAGGCGCAGCGAAGCCACGTCTGCCGCCACGTCGCCGCCGCCCAGCGCCTTGAGCAGCCGGCTGCGGTCGGGATGGGTCGCCGCCTCCTTTTCGTCCAGCCGGCCCATGTCCTGAAGAAGCTGAACTACGGAGTGATCGCGGGTACGAAATTCCACGGTGCCGCCCCGCAGCAGGTACAGCCGGCTGTCGCCGACATGTGCCACGGCCCCCCGGCCCTCGGCATCGAACAGTGCCGCCACGGCCGTGGTGCGCGGCGCCGTCGGCCCCGTGCCCAGCGCGGCCACCGCCTTGTCCGCGTCCTTGATACTGCGCGCCAGCCAGTCCTCGGCCGTCGCACTGCCGATGCCGGCGAATGCCTTCTCGAGACAGGCGATCGCCGCCGTCGCCGCCTTCTCGCCGTCGTCGTGACCGCCCGCCCCGTCGCACACCGCCAGCAGCACCGGAAACCCGTCGCGCCCGCGCAGCATCGCCTGGCGGTCCTCCTGGGTGCGGCGACCGCCCATGCTCTGCGCAGTCGCGATCCGCCACACCGGCGCCGCCATTGCGGTCAGCGCTCCGCCAGCGACCGCAGCACAACCACGGTCGTGTTGTCCTGCTCTGGCCGGTTAAGCGCGTCGACCGCCTCGATCAGAGCTGCCGCAAGGGCGTCTGCGTCGACCGTGGCGTTGTCGCTCAGAATCTCGCTTATGGCGTCGTCGTCGAGGCTGCACAAACCGTCGCTCGCCAGCACCACGACGTCGCCGCGGCGCGGCCGGTGCGCCATGAAAGCGAGATCGACCAGCGGGATGTCCTCGCCGACCACCGCCGAACGCAGCGCGTTGCGCGCCGGATGGCTGGCGGCGGCGGCGGCCGTCAATTCGCCGCGCTCGACCCGCGCCTGCAGCAGCGGCGTCATCGAATGGTCCTCGTTGAGCTGGCGCAGCGCGCCGCCCGAGAACAGCCACAGCGGCGAATCGCCGACGCTGATCCAGTCGAGGCGCTCGGCGCCGGCCACCAGGCCGACCAGTGTGCACCCCATGCCGGTCAGCGCCGTGTCGCGACCGGCGCGGTCGGCGATCGCCTCGTTGGCCGCCGTCAGCGCTGATTTCAGCCGGTCGCCGGTGTCGCCCTGCTCGCCGCGAAACGCCTCGACGAAGCTGCGCGTCGCCACGTCGCTGGCCACCGCGCCGCCGGCATGGCCACCCATGCCGTCGGCCAGCACCGCGAGCACGGCGTCGCCGCCGCCGTCGTTGCGGATCGTCGTCACGGCACAATCGTCTTCCTGATACGGTCGGCCGCCCCGACTGCTGCGGCTGGCCACCTGCCACGCTGAACTCATGAATCCTGCCAGTCGAATCCCGGGCCGCACAGCGCCACGAAGCGCAGCCTGGTGCGGCCGATCAGGATGTCGGCGCCTGACTGGATTTCGGTCGGCGTCAGCACCGCCTGATCGCCGAGATAGGTCAGGTTCCGGCCGCCACCATGCTGCAGGTAGAATTTGCGGCTGCGCGGATCGTAGGTCAGCACGGCATGGCCGGTGCGCGACATCTGATCGTCCCCGAACTCGAGACTGATGCGCTCGGTGGGCCCGCGGCCGATGGCGTTCATGCCGTAGCCGACCGCCCGCGCCTGGCCGCGGCCAGGCCCGTCGATCACCACCAGCCAGCCGACCACGGGGTCCTCGGCCATCTCCGCGCCAGTCGCCGCTTCGCCGCTGCTGCGGCTGCGGCGCGTCGGACCGACCAGCCGGGTGCGCTCGGCGTCGGCCGAGCCGGTCGTCACCTTGCGCGGCGCCAGTTCGTCGCGGTTGACCGACGCGGTATCGGCGTCGGGGTTGGCCGTCAGCGGCCGGCTGCGCTGGAAGGTCGGCTCGTTCTTGGCCGGGTCGGGCTCCGCCGCCGCCGGTCGCCGGTCGAGACGTCGCGTGGCATCGCTGTATGGATCGCCCTGTGTTTCGATGATCTTGCCGTCCGGGCCGCGTTTGACCGCCATGATGGCCTCCCTTCAGCCTATTTCTCGTAGAGCCGGTTGATGAGGTTGTCGACGCAGTACTGCCCCGCCCCGTTGAGGGCGCGCTCCTCGCGGGCCTGCACGACATGCATGGTAAAAACCAGCACCATCGCCTGCAAGAGAGCCACAATGGTGGTGTTGAAGGCGACCGCAAGCTTGGTCGTCAGGTTGCCGAGCAGCGCCGGATCCTGCGGATCGGTGACGCCGGCATAGGCCAGCGCCAGGGCGATGCCGATTACCGTGCCGATGAAGCCCAGCGAAGGAAGCACCCATGAGATATAGCGCAGCATGTTGTAGCGCAGATCGATCTCGTGCAGGTAGAGCTCGAGGCTGGAGTTGAGCAGCGTGTTGGCCTGGTCGACCGAGCGACTGGACTGGAACTGCAGCACCGCGCGCTGGATCAGCCGTGGCAGGAACAGTTCCTGCGCCCGCGGATTGGTGCGCGCCTTCGCATAGAGCCCGCCGAGATCCTGAGCCCGCAGAATGACGCTGTCGTCGGTGGGCAAATAGCCGCGCTCCAGCTCGGCCAGCTCCTCCCGGCCGGTAACGAAACGCACCACCAGTTCGCCCATGCCGACGAAGAAGACCAGCCACTGTATGTTCTGGATCGTCACCGGATAGGTGCCGAGCTGCGTCGCGCGGTCGAGCAGGATGTTGGCGAAAGTGTCGTTGAGCGTGAAATGCAGCGTCGCGATGAACGCGCAGCCCAGCGCCAGACTGATCAGGGCGGCGGCGGCGCGCCGCGACAGGCCGAACATCCGGTTCTATTCCTTGCGCACGATTTCGCCGGTGCGCGGGTTGCGCATCACCCCGCCAGGCGGCAGGTCGCGATCCGACACTCCCTCCGCCTTGCCGCCGCCGACGGCCTTCTGTTGCGCCAGCAGCTTCAGCAGCGCAGTGATCGTCGTCGCATAGCGGCCGAGCATGATCGGCTCGTCCGGCGTCACGAAAGCCTGCCTCAGCTTGACCCAGTCGGCACCGTTATGCGTCCAGGTGCCGGCGGCGCTCTCGCGGTCGGTCAGGTAGAAGCGCCCGTTCAACCCCTCCACCAGCTCGGCATGGCGGCGCGAGATCGTGGCGTCGGCCAGCACGATGTCGCATTCGGGATTGCGCCCGATCAGCCAGGTCTTGATGCCATCCATGTCAGCGGCGCTCCGGAGCGGCGGACGGTCGCGCCGTGTCGGCTTCCTCGTCCGCCGAGTCATTCGCAGCACCGCCCTGCGCCATCCCCGGCGACCGCTGGATCTGGGTTTCCGGGTCCTGGTCGACCGTAGCCGGGCCCGGCGGGGCGGGATCGGGCGCCGGAATGGGCTCGGCCCCCTCCAAGGGCGCCGTCCGTGGCGCGGCCCTGAAGCGGAACCTAGCCTCGCCCAGCTCGACCAGATCGCCGTTGTTCAGCGCCACTGCCTGAACCTGGGAGAGATTGACCAGCACGCCATTGGCCGATTTCAGGTCGGTGATGGTGAAGCTGCCGTCGCGCGCCCGGTGAATGACGGCGTGCTGGCCCGAGACCGAATCGTTGGCGAGAACGAGGTCGTTGTCCTTGTTGCGGCCAATGCGGAAGGCGGTGCCGGTGACGCCGACATGCCGCCCGTCACCGTCGAGGAACTCGAGCCAGGCGTCGGGTTCGTCGAAATGCCCGTCGGCCAGTTTCTGAAGGTAGACGGCGCGACGACGGCGCATGGCGGCAATCAGCATGGCGATCAGACCGAGCAGAAACACCACGCCGAGAGCCAGCATCGCCTGGTTGCTGCGGTCGCGCAGCCACACCCGCCATTCCTCCTCCGGCGGCGCCGGCAGGCCCGGCAGGCGCACCTGCAGCTCGATCGGCCCGCCCCCGGCCGCCAGCCTCACTTGCAGCGCGCCTCCCGCCTGGCTGACAGGCGCCGGCATGGCGAACTGGGCCACGCCGCCAGCGTCCATGGCCGCGAAAGGCTCGCTCAGCGCCTCGGGCGGCAGGCGGCCCTGGGCGTCGGCGGCGAAGTAGCGGCCGCCGGTATCCTCGGCCAGCCGGCGCACGCTCTGCAGCGCCACGCTCTGCGCCGGGCTGCGGGGGAAGCCGAAGCCCTGCACCACGACTTCCGCCGCGCGGCCGGCGGCAATGACGTCCTCGGCCTTATAGGCGGTATCCTCGGCCAGCCCATCGGAAAACAGGAACACCGCCTTGCGCGCCGCCGGCACCACGCCGACCCGCGTGATCGCCGACATGACGCTGCGATACATCTCGGTCGTGCGGCCGGCTGCCTTGATGCCTGGCAGCGCCGTGGCGATCTCGTCGGCGGTCGAGCCGGGCGGCACTTTGATCACCAGGTCGCTGTCGAATACCGCCAGTCCGAAGCGCTGGTGCGGCTTGACCGCCTTCAGCATCTCGCCGATCTGCGCCACGATGCGATCGATCACCGGCTGGCGCGCGGGATCGGAAGTGTCGATCAGGAACAGGATCGAGCTGGTGGCGTCGCCGAACGGGTA
>JBFWZG010000029.1:0-17955 GCA_050185515.1 Reyranellaceae bacterium | reverse complement strand
GGTGCGGCTTGACCGCCTTCAGCATCTCGCCGATCTGCGCCACGATGCGATCGATCACCGGCTGGCGCGCGGGATCGGAAGTGTCGATCAGGAACAGGATCGAGCTGGTGGCGTCGCCGAACGGGTAAGGATCGAAGGACTGTCGTTCCAGCGGCGTACCGGCCAGGCTGGCATCGATGGCTTCCAGCTTCGTCCCGCCCAAGAGCTTCGCCTCGACCCGAACACGGTCTTCCGGCAGGCGCATCACCTCGATCTGCGCCGGCCCCTTGCTGGCGACGAGCCCCTGCTGCGCCTGCGCCGGGAGCGCGAGCAGCGACGCGACCGAGGCGGCCGCCACGACGAGGGCAAGGAACGCGCGCAGGAACATCGATCAGGCCGAAATGGCGTCTGGGAAGGCAAGTCTAGCGAGGCAAGCCTTTGATGACAAAGGATTGCGTCGCCATCTTGGCGCAATCCGGGCGGCGGCGTGGCTGCGCCGGGCGTCAGCCGCCCGAACGGCCGGTTATTCGGCGGCGATGCGCCGGCCGCTGCCCTGAACCGCCTGCCAGATCTTCTGCGGCGTCGCGGGCATGTTCATGTGGGTCACGCCCAGCGGCGCCAGCGCATCGATCACCGCGTTCATCACCGCCGCCAGTGCTCCCACCGTGCCGGCCTCGCCGCAGCCCTTCACCCCCAGCGGATTGGTACGACAGGGAATCTCGTTCATCTTGAGATTGAAGGACGGCATGTCGTCGGCCCGCGGCATGGCGTAGTCCATGAACGTGCCGGCCAGCAGCTGTCCGCTCTCGGGATCGTACACCGCGTCCTCGAGCAGCGCCTGTCCCAGGCCCTGAACGATGCCGCCATGCACCTGTCCGTTGACGATCATCGGATTCACCACCTTGCCAAAATCGTCGCACACCGAATAGCGCGCCACCTTGCTGTCGCCGGTATCGGGATCGATCTCGACTTCGCAGATATGGCAGCCATTGGGGAAGGTCGGCGCGGCGCGGGTGAAGATGCTCTCTTCGTTCAGCCCCTTCTCGGCCAGCTCCGGCGGCAGCTTGAGGCTGCCGTCGCGAATGGCGCGGGCGAGATCGAGCAGCATCACCTTGCGGTCGGTGCCGGCGATGCGGAAGCCGCCATCGACGAACTCGATATCGGCGGCCGCCGCTTCCAGGCTGTGGGAGGCGATCTCCTTGCCGCGGCCGATGATCGAATCCGAAGCCTGCACGATGGCATTCCCGGCCATGTAGAGCGAGCGTGAGCCGCCGGTGCCGCCGCCCTGCTTCAGCCGGTCGGTGTCGCCGTAGCGGATGTTGATCATTTCGAACGGCAGGCCGAGCTTCTCGGCGACGATCTGCGCGAAGGTCGTGTCGTGGCCCTGGCCGTTCGACTGCGTGCCCACCCAGACCGACACCGTGTCGTCGGCCTCGAAATCGATCTTGGCGATCTCCTGCGGATTGCCGGGCGTGATCTCGACGTAATACGACATGCCGATGCCGCGCAGCTTGCCGCGCTGAGCCGCCTCCTTGCGCCGCGCCTCGAAGCCTTTCCAGTCCGCCATGGCGATCGAATCGTCCATGCAGCGGGCGAACTCGCCCGAATCGTATTGCTGGCCCGTGCCGTTGTCGTAGGGGAACTGGTCGGGGCGGATGAAGTTGCGTCGGCGCAGGTCGGCCGGATCCATCTTCAGTTCGCGCGCCGCCGTCTCGACCAGCCGCTCGATGATGTAGCAGACCTCGGGGCGGCCGGCGCCGCGATACGCGTCGACCGGCACGGTGTGTGTGTACACGCCCTCGACCTCGAAATACTTCACCGGAATGTCGTAGACGCCGCCGAACACGCCCAGCGGCGCCATGGTCGGAATGATCGGCGCGAAGTTCGAGAGATACGCGCCCATGTTGGCGATGGTCTTGACCCGGAAGCCGGTGATCCGGCCGTCCTTGTCGAGCGCCAGCTCCGCCGTCGTCAGATTGTCGCGTCCCATCGTATCGGACAGGAAGGATTCGCTGCGATCGCCGGTCCACTTCACCGGCTTGCCGATCTTGCGCGAGGCGTAGCAGACCAGCACCTGCTCGGGGAACAGGAAGCTCTTCATGCCGAAACCGCCGCCGACGTCCGGCGTGACGATGCGCACCTTCTCCTGCGGCATGTTGAAGATCATGGCCGCGAGTATGGCCTTGTGGTTGAAGCCGCCCTGGGTCGAGGAATAGAAGGTCAGGTGCCCGTCGGCGTCGAAATCGCCGATCGCGGCCCGCGGCTCCATGGCGTTGACCACGATGCGGTTCTGCACGAGATCGAGCTTGGTGACGTGCGCGGCCTTGGCGAAAGCGTCGTCGGCCTTGCCCTTGTCGCCGAACGCCCAGTCGAAGGTCAGGTTGCCCTTGACCTCGTCCCAGACCTGCGGCGCATCGGCAGCTCGCGCCGCGCCGGTATCGGCCACCGCCGGCAGGATTTCATAGTCGACCATGATCAGCTCGGCCGCGTCGCGCGCCTGCGCGTAGGTCTCGGCCACCACTGCCGCCACCGGATCGCCGACATGGCGGACCACGCCGTTGGCCAGCGCCGGCCGCGGCGTCTTCACCATTGGACTCTTGTCGCGGTTCTGCATCGGGATCATGCAGGGCATCAGGCCGATCTTGTCGGCCTCCAGATCGGCATGGGTGAAAACGCCCTTCACGCCGGGCGCCGCCTTAGCTTCGGCCGCGTCGATCGAGCCGATGCGCGCATGCGCGTGCGGTGAGCGCAGGACGTAGAGATAAAGCTGGTTCGGCAGATTGATGTCGTCGGTGTACTGGCCATGGCCGGTGACCAGGCGGGTGTCTTCCTTGCGACGGACGGGCTGGCCGATGCCGAACTTCATGCGCTGTCTCCTCGAACCAAACAACCATGCGCGCCGGATGGGTCTGCCCGCCGGCGCGCTGGTGCAAAGCCTAACACGCGCTCCCGCGCCCGCACCACCTGCGCGGGCCACATGGCCCGGTCCCGATTTCTACGTGCGGAACTGCCGGCCGCCGGCGTCTTGCAACCACGACGGCATGCCGTAGAGTGCGGCAAAACCCGGGAGGATCCGACCAGTGGCCGTGCGTTACTACGACTGGCTGGCGCATCATACGCGTCGCGCCGCAGACAAGCCGATGATGATCGATCTGCACTCGGGGCGGGAGATCAGTTACGGCCTCGCCAACGAGCGCGCCGCCCGCCTCGGCAACTGGCTCCGCTCGGTCGGCGTCGGCAAGGGCGATCGCGTCGCCATACTGGCGCTCAACGGACCCGAATTCTTCGACCTGCAATTCGCCTGCGGCAAGATCGGCTCGATCATGCTGCCGTTAAACTGGCGTCTGGCAGTGCCGGAGCTGGAATACATCATCGGCGATGCCGCACCCCAGGTGCTGATCCACGACGTCTCTTTCCAGGCCCAGGCCGACGAACTGAAGAAGCGCTGCGGGATCAAGACCCTGATCTGCATCGACGCAGACCGGCCCGACAGCGACTACGAGAAAGCGCTGGCCGGACAGAAGGCGGAGATCGAGGCCGAGCTGCTGACGCACGACGACTACTCGATGATCATGTACACGTCGGGCACCACCGGCCATCCCAAGGGATCGATCACAACCTACGGAATGAATTTCTACAACTGCGTCAATCTCGGCAATCCGGCGCTGGTCAACCAGAACTCCAGGCATCTGGCGATCCTGCCGCTCTTCCATACCGGCGGCCTGAACTGCTACGCCAACCCGATCTTTCATGCCGGCGGCACGGTGCTGATCATGCGCACCTTCGATCCCGGCAAGTGCCTCGAGCTGATCGACGATCCCAAGGTCGGCCTGACGCATTTCTTCGGCGTGCCGGCGAACTATCTCTTCATGATGCAGCACCCCAAGTTCCAGTCGGTCGATCTGTCGCGTCTGGTCATCGCCGGCGTCGGCGGCGCGCCCTGCGCCCTGCCGATCCTCAAGGGCTGGGCCGCCCGCGGCATCGCCCTGCAGCAGGGCTTCGGCATGACGGAAACCAGTCCCTCGGTGCTGGTGCTCGACGCCAAGGACGCCATTCGCAAGGTCGGCTCGACCGGTCTGCCGGTGCTGCACAACGAAGTCCGCATCGTCGACGAAGACGGCAAGGACGTGCCGACCGGCGAGATGGGCGAATTATGGGTGCGCGGGCCCAACATCACGCCCGGCTACTGGAACAAGCCGGACGCCACCGCCAAGACAATCACCGATGGCTGGCTGCACACCGGCGACGCCGCCAGGGTCGACGAGGACGGTTTCTACTACATCGTCGACCGCACCAAGGACATGTACATCTCCGGCGGCGAGAACGTCTATCCGGCCGAGGTCGAGAGCGTCATCTACCAGCTGCCGCAGATCGGCGAGGTCGCGGTGATCGGCGTGCCCAACGAGCGCTGGGGCGAGGTCGGCATGGTGGTCGCCACCGTCAAGCCCGGCGCCCAGCTTTCCGAGGAGGAGATCATCGGCCACTGCGTCAGGAACCTCGCCAAGTTCAAGGTGCCGCAGAAGGTCGCCTTCATCGACGCTCTGCCGCGCAACGCCACCGGCAAGGTGCTGAAGCGCGAGCTGCGCGTGAAGTACATCGGCGCCGACAAGCCCGCCATCAGCTAGGCGCTAGACCACGCCGACCGAATATCCGCCGTCGACCGTGAACAGCCCGCCGGTCGCGTAGGCCGACTCGTCGCTGGCCAGGAACACCGCCATGCGGGCGATCTCGTCGGGCTCGGCAAACCGGCCGAGCGCCACGTTTCTAAGCCACTCGGCCCGCACCGCCTCCGGGTCCGGTGCAGTCTCGATGCTGCGCCGCATCAGCGCGGTCAGGGTCGGTCCCGGCGCGATGGCGTTGCAGCGGATGCCGTAGCCCATGCGGCCGCAATGGATGGCGACCGATTGCGTGAACTGCGCCACGGCCGCCTTCGACGCGCCGTAGGCGACCAGTTCCGGCGAGGCCATGATTGCCGCGCCCGACGCGATGTTGACGATGGCGCCGCCGCCGGCCCGCGCCATGGCGGGTATCGCATGCTTGCAGCCGAGGAACACCGAATCGAGGTTGACGCTAAGCACCAGTTTCCATGCCTTCAGCGTCGTGGTTTCGGGGTTGCCCGGCCGGCCGGTGCCGGCATTGTTGACCAGAATGTCGAGGCGGCCGCAATCGCGCTCGACGCTTTCGATCAGGCTCTGCCAGGAGGCTTCGTCGATCACATCCTGGCGATGGAAGCGTCCGCCGAGCGGCGCCGCGGCCGCTTCGACCGCCGCGCCGTCGAGATCGGTCAGCACGACAGTCGCGCCCTCGTCCGCCATCGCCCGTGCCGTGGCGAGGCCGATACCGGACGCCGCGCCTGTGACGATCGCCACTTTCCCCACCAGTCTGCCCTGCTCCTGCATCTTGCCTCCAATCGTCTGGCGAAACCGATTTGCCGGCTGCGCTTGCCACAGATTGCCGCGTTGACCATGCTTGCGCCAACAATAGCGACAAGAGCCTTCGACGCTCGATTGCCACAGGGAGTGACGCCGTGCTGAACGGAATCATGCAGGACCGGCCGCTGCTGCTGTCTGGGATCATCGAACACGCCGCGCGCTGCTTTCCCGATACGGAGGTCGTCGCCCGCACCATCGAGGGCGATCTGCACCGCTACACCTATGCGCAGGCCCGCTCGCGCATGAAGCGTCTGGCCAAGGCGTTTCTGAAGCTCGGCGTCAGGCCGGGCGATCGCGTGGCGTCCCTGGCCTGGAATACGCACAACCATTTCGAGCTGTTCTACGCCCTGCCGGGCATTCAGGCCGTGCTGCACACGGTCAATCCGCGACTGTTCCCGGAACAGCTCGTCTACATCATCAACCACGCCGAAGACCGCTTCCTCTGCATCGATGCCGAGACCCTGCCGCTGGTCGAGAGGCTGGCGCCGCAGCTTGCCACCATCGCAGGCTACATCATGCTGTGCCCGCGCGAGCGCATGCCGGCCACGTCGCTGCCCAACGTCACGTGCAGCGAGGAACTGATCGCCGCCGAGACCGACGAATTCGAGTGGCCGCAGTTTGACGAGAAATCGGCCTCGACGCTGTGCTACACCTCGGGCACCACCGGCAATCCCAAGGGCGTGCTCTACAGCCACCGCGCCGCCGTGCTGCAGGTGCTGCTGGCGGTATCCGCCGACACGTTCGGCGGCTACATGCCCGGCGCACAGGAGACGGTCATGCCGATGGCACCGATGTTCCACGGCAACGCCTGGAACACGCCCTACTCCTCGCCGCTGGCCGGCAACAAATACGTACTGCCCGGCCGCGACTACGCGCCCGAGAAACTCTACGAATTGCTGGAAGGCGAAGGCGTCACCGTGACGGCCGGCGTGCCGACCATGTGGCTGATCCTCACCGATTATCTCGACCGCACCGGCAGGAAATTCAGCAAGCTGCGCGCTTCGGTGTCGTCCGGCTCGGCGCCGCCTCGCGCGCTGATGGACAAAATGCTGAACAAGTACGGCGTGCGCCTGATCAACTGCTGGGGCATGACCGAGGCGCTGTCGGCCACCAAGGGCACGCCGAAGCCCGGCACCGCCGATCTGCCACAGGAGGAGCTGTTCGACCTGATGGCGCTGGGCGGCCGCTCGAATTTCCTCTGCGAGCTTCGCGTCGTCGACGACGACGGCAAGCAGCTGCCGCGCGACGGGATCGCCACCGGCCATCTCATGGCCAGGGGCCCGATCATCGCCGGCGGCTATTTCAAGGGCGAGAACGATCCGATGGACGCCGAGGGCTGGATGCATACCGGCGACGTCGCCTCGCTGCGGCCTGACGGCTACGTCGTGCTGCGCGATCGTTCCAAGGACGTGATCAAGTCGGGCGGCGAATGGATCTCGACCGTGCAGGTCGAGGGCATTGCCGCCGGCCATCCGGCCGTGCTCTACGCCGCAGTCATCGCCGTGCCCCACCCCAAATGGCAGGAACGTCCGCTGCTCGCCATCGTGCCGCGCGAAGGCCACAGCGTCACCCGCGAAGAGATGCTCGACTACCTCAAGGGCAAGATCGCCTCGTGGTGGATGCCCGACGACGTGGTGATCCGCAGCTCGATGCCGATCTCGGGCACCGGCAAGATCCTCAAGCGCGAACTGCGCGAGGACTACAAGGACTACGTCTTGCCCTCACTGCGCGGGGAAACGGCGGCGGAATAGCTAGAACGCCGTCACCCCGCCATCCGAGCGCGGATCGCCGGCAGCTTCGATGACGCCGGACGGATGCAGCACCAGCATGCCGGCATGGCCCATCATGTTCTCGTAGGATCCGACCATTTCGACGTCGTGCCCGGCCTTGCGCATGGCTTCGATTACGGCCGGATCGAAACGGTCCTCAATTTTGAGCGCCTCGTTCTGTCCGCCGCTGGTGCGACCGAGAAACCAGCGCGCTCCCGTCACCGCGCTCTGCAGCGATTGGCCGTAGTCGACGTAGCGGGTGAACATCGCCGCCTGCGTCTGCGGCTGGCCTTCGCCGCCCATCGTGCCGTAGGAAATCGTCCGCCCGTCCTTCAGACGCGCATAGGCAGGATTGAGCGTGTGGTAGGGCTTCTTGCCGGGCCGGATCTGGCGCACGTGCCCGTCCTTCAGATTGAAGCCCGCGCCGCGATTCTGCCACAGCACGCCGGTCTCGGGGATCACCACACCCGAGCCATACTGCATGTAGACGCTCTGGATAAAACTTACCGTCCGGCCCTCGCCGTCGATGCAGCCCATCCAGATCGTGTCGCCCTCGCCCGGCTTTCGCGGCGGCCATGGCGCGGCTCTGGCGCGATCGACCATCGCCGCCAGCCGGTCGAGATTCTTCGGCTCGAGCATCGACTGCGCCTCGATCTTCATCATCGTTGGATCGCCGACATGCAGGTCGCGTTCGATGAAGGCCAGCTTGATCGCCTCGACCAGCAGGTGCAGATACTCGAAACCTTCCGCCTCCCTGCATCCGAGGCGGTCGAAGATGCCCAGCACCATCAGCGACGTGACCCCTTGCGTCGGCGCCGTCATGTTGAACAACCGCCCCGAGGAGTGCGCCATCTCCAGCGGCTTCACCCACCGCGCCCGATGCGCCTCGAAATCCGCCAGCCGCAGCGGCGCGCCGACCTTCTCCAGCCCTCTGGCATGGGCGCGCGCGATGTCGCCGCGATAGTAGTCGTCGAGACCGGCCGCCGCCAGTCGCTCGAAGGTCTGGGCCAGCGCCTTCTGCGTCCACATGGTCGTCGCCGGGATCGGCTGGCCCTTGCCGTCGAGAAAGGCGTCGGCGAAGCCTGGTTCGTTGCGCAGCAATTCGACGTAGTCGCGCGTCGAGCGTGCATGGTTCTCCGAAACCGGGAAGCCCTGCCCGGCGTAGTGGATCGCGTCCTCCAGCAGCCGCGAAAGCGGCAGCCTTCCGCCCCATTTCGCCGCCAGCTCGAGGGCGAGCTGCCAGCCTGAGATAGTGCCGGCGACGGTATTGGCCACCAGTGGTCCGCGCTGGGGAACGCTGTCGCGCTGGTGCTGGCGGTAGAACTCAGGCGTCGCAAGCTGCGCCGCTGCCCCTGCCGCATCGATGCAGAGCGGATCCTTGCCCGCCTCGCCGATCAGCCAGAACGCGTCGCCGCCGATGCCGTTGGCGTAGGGATAGACCACGGCCACTGTCGCCGCCGCCGCCACCATCGCCTCGATGGCGTTGCCGCCTTCGCGCAGCACGGCAAGCCCGGTCTGTCCCGCCAGATGGTGCGGCGCCACGAACGCCCCGCGTCGCGCCGATTTGGTTCTTATCATTTATACGTCCCCGTCCCTTGCCCTGTGCGGTGCGCAGCATAGGATAGCCGGCAGCACACGCAAACACGTTCGCAAGGGTTCAGGAATGCCGCACGACCATCACGAAGAGAGCCACTGGAAATACCACGGCATCCGCATCGTCCATTCCGACGAGCTCGACATCAACACCGCCCAGACGCCGGGCATGAACCGCGCCGCGGCCATCACCCATGCCACCGCCGGCGCCGAGAAACTGTGGGCCGGCACGGTCCACATCCACCCCGACGCCAAGACCGGCGCCCATCATCACGGCGAGCTGGAAAGCGTCATCTACGTCGTCAAGGGCCGCGCCCGCATGCGCTGGGGCGACAATCTCGAATTCGTCGCCGAGGCGGGGCCGGGCGATTTCATCTTCGTCCCGCCCTTCGTGCCGCACCAGGAAATCAACGCCTCGCCCGACGAGACCTTGGAATGCGTGCTGGTACGTTCCGGCCAGGAGCCGGTCGTCGTCAATCTCGACATCGAGCCGGCCGAGAACCCCGGCGAAGTGCGCTGGATCGACAACATCCATCGCAAGTAATTCGTACGCCGTCGCCTGATCCTTTCTCCGTCATTCTGAGCGCAGCGAGAAGGTGTTTCGCTCCGCTCAGCATGACGGAAGAACAGACTACTCCCCCTGCTGCAGCAGCGAGCCGCGCCGGCGCGCGACGCGGAAATAGTGGAAGAACAGGGCCACGCCCAGCCCGAGATAGACGATGTTGAGCGCGAAGCCCGCCGCCATCAGGTCGAGGCGCACCTCGTTGTGCAGCAGGATCGAGCGCATGCCCTCGAAGGAATAGGCCGCGGGCATGGCATAGGCGACCCATTGCAGCCATTCGGGCAGCACCGACACCGGATAGTAGACCGCGCTCACCGGCAGCAGCGCGAACACCAGGCCCCAGGCGATGTTCTCCGCTCCCAGCCCGTGCCGCAGCACCAGGCCGGTAACCGCCAGTCCGATCGCCCAGCCGAACATCAGCAGGCTGAAGAAGAACGCCGCCAGCGACAGGCCCAGCGAATAGACCGAGAAGCCGAAGAACGCCACCGCCAGCAGCGACGCCGGCACGATGCCCAGCAGCGTGCGCAGCAGGCTGATCGACAGCAGGGAGGCTGCGAACTCGCCCGGCCGCAGCGGCGTGACGAACAGATGCCCGAGATTGCGCGACCACATCTCCTCGAAGAAGGAGATCGACACGGCGAGCTGGCCGCGGAACAGCACGTCCCACAGCAGCACCGCCGAGAGCAGCACGCCGAAGGCCTGTGCGATGTAGGAGGTCTGGCCAGCCAGGAACTGGCTCATGAAACCCCACATGATCATTTGCACCGTCGGCCAGTAGGCGAGGTCGAGCAGCCGCGGCCACGAGGAACGCAGGATGTAGACGTGGCGCAGGATCATCGCGTAGATGCGGCCCCACATCGCCAGCCCGCCGGTGCCGGCCGCTTGTTCGATGACGCTCATTTGCGCTTCGCCACCCTCTTCTTCGCCGCCTTGCCGCCATCCAGCAGCCCGTGCGCCCGATGCCAGTCCTCAAGCGACTGGTCGGGATACTCGTCCACCTGCGTTTCACCGCGTTTGGCGTCGACCCGCACCCAGTTGGCTTTCGAGCCCAGCATCATGTGGACCTGCGACGGCGGCTCGGGCAGATCGCTGTCGATGGCCGAAGCGAAGGGATGCACCAGATCCGGCCAGTGCTTGTCCCATACCCAAAGTGCTGTGCCGCATTTCCTGCAGAAACGTCGCTCGGCCGAGCTCTTGCGGCCGTCGATGCGGGCGTGGAACATGCCAATGTTCTTCTCGCCCGTCACCTTCATCGTATCGTTGCGCGCGCCGAGATTGATCGCGTAACCGCCGCCGCCCGCCGTCTTGCGGCAGATCGAGCAGTAGCAGCGCAGGAACGGCACCGGCGCATAGGCCTCGCAGGAGAATTTCACCGCGCCGCAATGGCATGACCCCTTGATCAGCATCGTCGCCTCCCTGCCTACTGCGCCGCCTGGCGCCGGTTACGGGCGATGTCGAGAAAAACCTCTTCCATCGTGGTACGGCCGAAGCGGTCGATCAGTTCCTGCGGCGCGCCGCGCTCGACGATGCGGCCGGCCCGCATCACCAGCACCTCGTCGCACAGCCGCTCGACCTCCGTCATGTTGTGCGAGGCCAGCAGGATCGAGGCGCCGGTCCGGCCCTGATAGGCTTTCAGCAGCCCGCGCACCCAGTCGGCCGTGTCGGGATCGAGCGACGCCGTCGGCTCGTCCAGCAGCAGCACGTCGGGCTGGTTGATCAGCGCCTTGGCGATGGTGACCCTCGTCTTCTGCCCGGCCGAGAGCTGCCCGTAGGGCCGGTCGAGGAACTGCACGATGTCGAGCTCCTTCGCCAGATCGGAAACGCGGCCCTCGATATCCGTCACGCCGTAGAGCCGGGCGTAGACGCCGAGATTCTGCTTCACCGTCAGCCGGTGCGGCAGGTCGACATAGGGCGAGGAGAAATTCATCCGCCCCAGCACCTTGTAGCGCTGGCGCAGCATGTCGACGCCCAGCACCTTCAGCGTGCCGGACGTCGGCAGCAGCAGGCCGAGCAGCATCGACAAAGTCGTGGTCTTGCCCGCGCCGTTGCCGCCCAGCAGCCCGACGACCGCACCCTGCCTGACGGCGAAGTTCAGCCCGTCGACGGCCACCACTTCGCCGAAGACTTTGCGCAGGTCGCTGACCTCGATCGCATTCACGCCGCCACCGTCATGGCTTGTCCAGCAGGGTTTCGATGCGATCCATCGCCCGGCTCAGCCGCTCGGGCGCCGAGGCGAAGCACAGCCGCAGGTAGCCCTCGCCGCCCTCGCCGAACGCCACGCCCGGCGCCAGCCCGACCTTGGCTTCCAGCACCAGCCGGCTGGCGAAGGCAAGGCTGTCCTTCATGCCGTCGACGGCGAAGAAGGCGTAGAACGCCGCGTCCGGCCGCGCCACCTTGACGGCGGGATGCGCCGCCAGCCGCTGGATCACCTGTTCGCGACCCGCCAGGCAGCGTTCGACCATCAGCCTGACGAACGGCTCGCCGTCCTTGATCGCCGCCAGCGCCCCATGCTGCAGGAAGGCCGGCGAGCCGGAGATGTTGAACTGGATGACCTTGGCAAGCATCTCGCCGAACTCGAACGGCGAGGTCAGCCAGCCCAGTCGCCAGCCCGTCATCGCCCAGGGCTTGGAAAAGCTCTGCACCACCAGCAGCGGATCGTCCGGCCGCGCGTGATGCAGGAAGGACGGTGCCACGTCGCGGTCGTAGACCAGCCGCGCATAGACTTCGTCGGCCATCAGCCAGATGCCGCGCTTGCGGCAGAACTCCAGCAGCGCAATCTGCTCGTCCGATCCCATCATCCAGCCGGTCGGATTGCTCGGCGAATTGACGAACACCATTTTCGTGCGCGCATCGCACGCGGCGAAGATCCTTTCCAGGTCGAGCTTCCAGCCGCGCTCGGTCAGCTCCAGTCGCACCTGCCGCACCTCGCCGCCCATCACCTCGATGGCCGAGACGATGTTGGGCCATACCGGGCTCACCACCACCGCGTTGTCGCCGGGATCGACGATCGCCTGGCAGCACAGCAGGATCGACTGCATGCCCGAGCTGGTGACGGTGATGCGGTCGGCCTTGCAGTCGTTGCCGTAGAGCCGCGTCGTATAGTCGGCCAATGCCTGGCGCAATTCGGGTATGCCGCGCTGCCAGGTGTAGAACGTGTGCCCCGCCTTCAGCGCGCGCGTCGCCGCCTCGCTGATGAAATCGGGCGTCGTCAGGTCGCCTTCGCCGAACCACAGCGGGATGACGTCGGGATTGTCGCGCCCCAGCGCCGCCACGTCGCCGATCTTGGAGGTCGGGATGCGGGCGACGATGTCGCGGATGGGAGCGGGATGGCGCGGGGCGGCGGTGTCGGGCGGTGTCATGGGTCCGGTTCGAGGTTGGCGGTCAGGAGCCGCGATAGGTGGAATAGGAATAAGGCGAGACGAGGAGCGGAACGTGGTAATGCGCCGACCGTTCGGCGATGCCGAAATCGAGCGTGACCACGTCGAGGAACGGCGGCTCGGGCAGCTCGACGCCGCGCACGCGGAAATACTGCGCGACGTGGAACTGCAGCCGGTAGCGCCCGGCCTTGAAGGCATCGCCCTCCAGCAGCGGCCGGTCGAAACGGCCGTCGCCATTGGTGGTGGCGCGCACGATCCGGTTGCCGGCGGCATCGAGCAGGTCGACCACCATGCCGGCGGCTGGCCTGCCGCTGGTCGTGTCCAGAACATGGCTCGTCAGTCTTCCCATTTCCGTCCCGTCGAGGCGCTCCTGTCAGTGGCGCAAGCTCCTACCACGCCGCCGCTGCCTGCCGCAAAGTCGCCCCGAACTTATCAACAGATGTTGATAATTTCAGCAGCCTGCCCACGGATTTGGCGACCAAACCCGGCTTTGTTTCGTTTAGCCTGCCTTTCGGCTTGGCAGATTTATTGCAAGTGACTTTCGCGCCAGCATAGCGGGCCTCGCGCCCGGATGCCGGCGCGCGATCACAACGCAGTCTTGCCCAATCCACATGGGGCGAACCGAAAAAGGAATGGTGGGGATCATGCAGATCAAAGTCCGCTCGCTGCTTGGCGGTCTTGTCGTTGCGGCCGGGCTGGCGCTGGGCGCCATGCCGGCGGCGCAGGCGCAGACGAAAATCAAGTTCACCCTCGACTGGGTGTTCCAGGGCCCGACCTCGCCTTTCCTGGTCGCGCTCGAAAAGGGCTACTACAAGGCCGAGGGCCTCGACGTCACCATGGATTCCGGCCAGGGCTCGGCCGGCGCCGTGCAGCGCGTCGCCACCGGCGCCTACGACATGGGCTTCGCCGACATCAACGCCCTGGTCGAATACAACGTCAACAATCCCGACAAGGCCATCAAGGCCGTGTTCATGGCCTACGACTTCCCGCCGTTCGGCGTCTACGCCCTGAAGAAGAGCGGCATCGCCAAGCCCAAGGATCTCGAGGGCAAGAAGCTGGGCGCTCCCGTGTTCGACGCCTCGTTCAAGCTCTTCCCCGCCTTCGCCAGCACCACCGGCGTCGACAACGCCAAGGTCACCAAGGTCAACCTGACCCCGCAACTGCGCGAGACCAGCCTGATCAAGGGCGACGTCGACTTCATCTCGGGCCACTACTTCTCCTCGGTGCTCGACCTGAAGTCGAAGGGTACGCCGGAAAGCGACATCGTCGTGATGCGCTACTCCGATTTCGGCCTCGACTTCTATGGCAACGCCATCATCGCCGCGCCGGCCATGCTGAAGGATCCGGCCGCCATCCGCGGCTTCATCCGCGCCACGGCCAAGGCGTGGAAGGAAGTGATCGCCGATCCCAAGGTCGGCATCGCCGCCGCCAAGAAGCGCGACGCGCTGATCGACGAGAAGGTCGAGATGGAGCGGCTGCAGATGTCGCTCGCCACCAACGTGCTGACGCCCTACGTCAAGAAGAACGGCATGGGCAACGTCGACACCGCCCGGCTCGACCGCTCGCTGGCGCAGCTGGCGCAGGCGCTCGGGCTGAAGAGCACGCCCAAGGCCGCCGACGTGTTCACCGCCGAGTTCCTGCCGAACAAGCAGGACCTTATGGTCACCAAGTAGGCCGCAGGGCGGACGCGAGCAACGGGCGGCCGGCAGCGGCCGCCCGTTCCATGTGATCAGGGGGAGTGCCAGCGTGAGTACCGGCTTCGACGCCAAGTTCGTCGACCTGCGCGGCTGCAGCCTGAGCTACGGCACGCAGGACGCGCCCGTGCTGGCGCTGGCCGAAGCCAGCATCACCATCCGCAAGGGCGAGTTCATCGCCGTGGTCGGGCCGTCGGGCTGCGGCAAGTCCACCTTGATGAAGCTGGTCACCGGGCTGATGCCGCCGACCACCGGCGAGGTCTGGGTGCGCGGCGAGAAGGTGACCGCGCCGATCAAGGGCGTCGGCATGGCGTTCCAGAACGCCACCTTGATGCCCTGGCGCACAACGTTGCAGAACATCATGCTGCCGCTGGAGATCGTCGAGCCCTACAAGAGTCGCTTCCGCGCCGACAAGGCGAAGTTCATCGAGAAGGCGCAGGCCCTGCTCGCCTCGGTCGGGCTGGGCGGCTTCGGCGAGCGCTATCCCTGGCAGCTTTCCGGCGGCATGCAGCAGCGCTCCAGCCTGTGCCGGGCGCTGATCCACGAACCCGAAATCATGATGCTCGACGAGCCGTTCGGCGCCCTCGACGCCTTCACGCGCGAGGAGCTGTGGAGCATCATGCAGCAATTGTGGCTCGACCGGCGTTTCACCGCCGTGCTCGTGACCCACGATCTGCGCGAGGCCGTCTATCTCGCCGACACCGTCTACGTCATGAGCCGCCGGCCCGGCCGCATCCTGCACCGGCACGAGATCGACATTCCCCGTCCCCGCACCCTGGAAACGACGTTCGAGCCGCATTTCGTCGACATCGTCCACAGCCTGCGCGAGCAGATCCACAAGGAGCACGGCCAGTGACGCGCGAACGCCTCCTGCTGCGCGCCATGCCCTGGGCGGTGATCATCGCCACCCTGCTGCTGTGGGAAGCCGCCGTTCATGCCTTCAACATCGAAGGCATATTGCTGCCGCCGCCCAGCCGCGTCTTCGCCGTCATGTTCGACAATCTGGCGCTGCTCGGCGAATACGCGTTGTTCACCCTCGTTACCACCGCCATCGGCTTCGCCGTCGCCATCGCCACCGGCCTGCTGCTCGGCGTGGCAATCGGCGCCTCCGCATTGGTCTATGCCGGCCTCTACCCGCTGTTGGTCGGGTTCAACGCCATTCCAAAGGTCGCCGTGGTGCCGATCCTGATCATCTGGTTCGGCGTCGGCTTCTGGCCCGGCGTCATCACCGCCTGGGTGATCTCCTTCTTCCCTATCGCCGTCAACGTCGCCACCGGCATCGCCACCATCGAGCCTGAAATGCGCGACGTGCTGCGCTCGCTGGGCGCCTCCAAGGGCGAAATTTTGTGGAAGATCGGCGTGCCGCGCGCCATGCCCTATCTCTTCGCCAGCCTCAAGGTAGCGATCACGCTCGCCTTCATCGGTTCGGTGATCGCCGAAACGGTCGGCGGCAACAACGGCATCGGCTACGTCATGATCCGCGGCGCCGCCGACTACCGCACCGACCTCATCTTCGCCGGCCTGTTGATCATCGCCGCCATGGGCATCGCCATGTACGGCGTCTGCGCCTGGTTCGAGCGCCGGATGACCGGCTGGGCCGTGCGCGGCAACGAACTGGTAAGCTAGGCGGCACTAGCCAGGCGATACTTTTCCCCATCACCCTGGGCGCGGCGAAGGATCTTCTCTCGCCAAGACCGGTCCGTCCGAGGCGGGCAAGTTCGCGAAACGAAACCTCTTAGCGGATCACCACGATGCCGCGGGCTGCCATCGCATCGAGGAAGCCGTGCACCTCGGCCGACACTTCGGCCTCCGGACGGCCCGACGCCTCTGCCATGTGCTCGACGATGCCGGCGATGCTCTTGCGCCCATCCATCAGCCCCATGATCTCGGTCGCTTCCGGCGGCGGCAGCACGGTGCCGTTCTCGTCCTGCAGCAGCCACATGCCGCGCTCGCGGTCGAGCGTGTAGTTCAGTCCCGGCTTCAGCATCGGGACCTTGCGGTCGTCGAACACCGTATCGGCCATGACGGTCTCCTTGTCGCTCCAGTCTCGGTCAGTCGAGTCTCGATTGATGCGCCAGCGCCGCCGGCGGCACGAACTTGGCCATCACGGCCTGCAGCTTGTCCTTGAACGGCGAAACGACATGATCGTCGCCGCGCAGCATCGCCTCGATGCCCGCCTCGGCGACGTCGCGCGGATCGGCCAGCGAGCCCTGCGCGGTGCGGGTTGCACCAGCGCCGGCGCGCTTGAACCAGTTGGTATCGGTGGCGCCGGGCAGCAGCGCCGTCACGCTCACGCCCGTCGCCTTCAGTTCCTCGCGCAGCCCTTCGGCGAAGGCGTAGACGAACGCCTTGGTGGCGCCGTAGACGCTGGCCAGCGGCAGCGGCGCCAGGGCGGCGATCGAGGCGGTGAATAGCAGCCGGCCATGGCCGCGCTCGACCATGCCGGGCAGGAATTTCTTGGTCAGCTGCACGGCCGAAACGGCGTTGGTCTGGATCATCGCCGTTTCCTTGTTGAGATTGGTGCCGTCGACGAAGGCGCCCCATACGCCGACACCGGCATTGTTGACCAGAACCTCGACCGGGCGTTTCAGATGCGCCACCGAATCGTAAAGTCGTTGCGGCCCGTCGGCGTAGGCGAGATCAGCGGCGATCGGCAGCACGATGGCGTCGGGAAACTCCGCCGACAGCGTATGCGCCGCCCGCCCGATGCGCCCCTCGTCGGCCGACGAAATCACCAGATCGTAGCCGCGCCGCGCCAGACCGGCGGCGATCTCGAATCCGATGCCGCTCGAACCGCCGGTGATGACAGCGAGCTTGCGGGCAGACACGATCTGGCGGCTGGGCATTGCGGCATCCTCGTGTGGCGTTCATTCATGCAACGCCTGCGCGAGCCGCGCTGTTCCCTATATGTTGTGCCGGCCCCGAGATACCGCGCCCGACGGTGCCGCAATCAGTCGTCGAAACCCGGCGGCGGCGCGAAGCGTCCACACTGCCGCGCCATCGCCTGCGCGAAGGCGATGGTGCGGCGGTCGCCGTGCTCTGGCCCGATCGCCTGCAGGCCGATCGGCAGGCCGCTTGCTGAACGGCCGGCGGGAAACACTGTCGCCGGCAGATAGGCCAGCGTCGCCAGCGACGCCCAGAAGATCTGGTCGAAATAGGGCTGCGGCTGGCCGTTCACGGTCACGCGGCGGGCGGACATCGGCGCGTGGTCGTGGGCGAACGCAGCCGTCGCCATGATCGGGCACAGCATGATGTCCCATGACTTGAAGAACTCGCGCCAGGCGCGTCGGATGCCGTGGCGTACGCCGTCGAAGCCCAGCCAGGCGCGATGGTCCAGCACCATCGAGCGCGCCATATCCGCTGGCCGCGAGGTATCCGAGGCGGCGAAGGCTGCGGCGGCGCGTTTGTTTTGCTCGTACATTTCGTCCGGCACGCCGGCGCCGACCAGCGAATTGAGCAGCGCCACATAGGCGCGCCGGTTGGCCGTCGCATCGATCTGCGGCCGCGCCGTGTCGGAAACCGTTGCGCCCTGCTGCGCCAGCAGGTCGG
>JBFWZG010000028.1:0-29475 GCA_050185515.1 Reyranellaceae bacterium | reverse complement strand
CGCAATCCCGGAAGACGTCCGGACGATCGCATTCGCGCGGGAACATGGCGGCGTCGGTATTGTCGTGGCGGCCTGTCGCGACCCTTCGCCATTCGCCAGCAGAGACTGGTTCGACTTCTCGGCTTGGGAGCCCGATTTCGTCGAGGTTGAGAAGCGCAAGCTTGCACCTCTCATCGCAAGTCCCGAACTGCCCTTTGCGGTCTGGCAAGCCGACATGCCGCCGGAACCGCAGTGAGCAGCGTTCTGGGGCTGCGGCGCCGCAGCCGCTATCCGACGTATTCGTACCGTCCGTCGACGGGATCCCAGGTATAGGTCTGGATGATCTGACCTGTGCCCGCGGCGTCGTTGTTCCAGAGCAGGATGGTCTGGACGTCGCGCTGGTCGAACTCGACGTAGTTGGTGGCGCCGTCGCCGTTTAGGACGGTGAGCCGCCACATGGTGCCGCTGGCGCCGTCGATGTCGGTCAGCTGCACCATGTCGTCGCCGCCGGCGAGATCGTGCAGGTCGCGGTTGGTCTCGACGACGCCGGAGCCGGTGCGCAGCCCGTCGCCGCTGGTTTCGGTGGGATCGAAGTCGGGGAAGACGACCAGCACGTTGTCGGCCTGCTGGCCGGGCAGCACGGGCGTGCCGCGGAAGTCGTCGAAGATCTGGTCGCCCTGTCCGTCGGTGCGGGACCAGTAGTAGTAGTCGGTGCCGGCGCCGCCGACGAGGACGTCGTTGTCGCCCCAGCCGCCGTAGAGATAGTCGGTGCCGCCGCCGCCGTAGATGGTGTCGGAGCCGGCGCCGCCCCACAGCGCGTCGCTGGCGCCGCCGCCGTCGAGCATGTCGTCGCCGTACCATGTCGAGATGAGGTCGTTGCCGATCTCGCCGAAGACGCGGTCGACCTGGGGGGCGCCGCTGTCGGTGGAGGAGGCGATGTAGCGGTCCTGTCCGGCGCCGAGACTGGCGTCGATGCGGGCGTAGCTGCCGGCGACGTAGACGGCATCGGCGCCGTCGGTTGCGACGTCGTCGAGGCCGCCGGTGATGGTGAAGCTGTCGGCGGGACTTGCGAAGGTGGCGACGATGAGGTCGCTGCCGTCGCCGCCGAAGGCGTTGGCGGCGATGTCGGCGAAGATGCGGTCGTTTCCGGCGCCGCCGAACAGGCTGTCCAAGGCGGCGCCGCCGTAGAGAGTGTCGTCGCCGACGCCGCCGGAGATGGTGTCACTGCCCAGTCCGCCGTAGAGCGTGTCGGCGCCGCCGAGCAGGCTGAGCGGATCCTGGTCGTCGCCGAAGATCACGTCGTTGCCAGCGCCGCCGTAGATCAGGTCAGCGCCATCCGTTCCAGCAGCGGTGCCGATCAGGCTGCCGCCGATCAGCAGGTCGTCGCCCGATCCGGAGAAAATCACGTCGCCGCCGCCGCCGGTGGCGACGGTGATGCTGCTGGCGTAGGCGACGCGGGTGCCGCCGTCGTTCCATGTCAGGTTGACGATGTCGGTGGCTGCCGCGGCGGTGATGATCTCGATGCCGCCCACGAAGCCTGAGACGCTGGAAGAGGGAGGGGTGTAGACGGTGACGCGCCCCTGCGCCGCGGCGGTGTTGCTCTGTGCGCGAATGTCGATCGTGTCGGTGCCCTGGCCGCCGAAAGCGAAGTCGACATAGGCGATGGCTTCGCCGCCGAGCGAATAGGAGACGGGCGCGGACCCGGTCTCGCCGTTCCAGCCCTGGACCGTGGCCGCCGCGTAGGTGGTTTCGGCATTCAGAAGGAGGCGGTCGTTGCCCTGATTGCCGAACAGCACGTCGATGCCGGCGCCACCCGCCAGCGTGTCGTCGCCCGACAGGCCGGACAGCGTGTTGGCCTGGGCGTCACCGGTCAGTATGTCGTCGAACGCCGAACCTTCGAGATTGCGGAAATTGGCGAAAACGTCGCCGGTGGCGTGGCCGCCGATCGCGCTACCGGTGCCGAGATTGACGACGACGGCGGCGTTGGAGGTGTTGTAGCTGAGCAGGTTCGTGCCGGCGCCGCCGTCGAGCGAATCGGCGCCGCCGCGTCCTTCGATCGTGTCGTCGCCGCCCAGGCCCAGGATGACGTTGGCCGAGGTGTTGCCGTAAAGCGAGTCGCCGTGATCCGAACCCGTCAGGTTCTCCACGTCGGTCCACAGCACGTCGCCCTGGGCCGAGCCGCCGATGCCCACGACGCCGGTCAGGCCGACAGTGACGCCCCTCGACGAGTCGGCGTAGCTGACGACGTCGGTTCCGGTCCCGCCGTAGAGGCTGTCGCCGGCCGTGCCACCTTGCAGAGTGTCGTCGCCATCGCCGCCGAACAGGAAATCGGTCCCGGCGCCGGTTGATATCATGTCGTTGCCGGCGCCGCCGTAGACCGTATCGATGCGGGGGCCGTTTGCGCCGGTGAAGGAGGCGTAGGTAAAGGTATCGTTGCCGCCGCCGAGATCGGCCACCATCGAGGCATAGCTGCCGCGCGCCGTTACGGTGTCAGCGCCGGCGGTTGTGTCGTCGCCCGAGAGCACCATCTGGACCGTGCTGTCCTGCAGGCCGAGCACATCGATCGTGTCGTCGCCGTTGCCGCCCTGCAGTGTCGACGCGCCGGACGCCCAGGACGAACCGTAGGTGATCTCGAGCCGGTCGTTGCCGGCGCCGCCGGCGGCGATGCGAACGCCGTCGGGATCGCGCACGACGTCGTTGTTGTCGCCGCCAAAGAGGGAATCGAGCGCGCTCGCGCCGCCCGTCAGCGTATCGTCGCCGGTGTCGCCCATGACGACGTCGTCGCCGTCGCCGCCGTCGAGGTTGTCACGATCGCCACCGCCGTAGACGGTGTCGTTGCCCTCGGCGCCCACCAGGCCGTCGTCGCCGGCGCCGCCGTAGATGGTGTCGTTGCCGGACTCGCCGACGATGCCGTCGCTGCTGAAGCCGCCGAACAGCGTGTCGTTGCCCGACCCGCCCTGGATGTTGTTGAACGCGCCGCTGCTGCCGAAGATCGTGTCGTTGCCGGCGCCGCCGGACAGGGTTTCGCTGCCCGGTCCAATCAGCGTCGTGCCGCCGCCGCCGAAGATCGCGTCGTTGCCGTGCCCGGTCCAGACGACGTCGTTGCCGAGGCCGCCGAAGACCGTCGCGCCGCGGAAATAGGGCGTGTCCGTGGTGCCGGGATTGCCGTCGTTGATGTAGGTGAGATTGACGACGTCGTTGCCGCCGCGCATGTCGAATACATCCACGGCAGTGGTGGCGCCGCTCGGCAGCAGGTGGCGGGAAGGGCCGAGTCCTGTCAGCTGGTACTCCCAGACGACGAGATCGCCCTGATCGGTTCCCACCAGCAGGTCGTTGCCGTCAATGCCCTCGAGAGCGACGCTGTTCGCTATTGTCGGAACGATGTAGTTCAACCCCGTAATCGTCACGGCGTTGAACGAGCCGGAATACGGATTGCCACTGTCGTCGTAACGGCGGGTCTGGCCCAATCCGAGCAGCGTCTGGATCTCGAGGTTCTCGGTCGCTGGGTTGTCGCCCCCCGAATCGGGGCCGAAAATGATTGTCTTTCCCATCTGTTCCTCCGGATCGAAATCGGTCCGGCCCGATGCGCGCCTGTCGAAAAATCACGCCCTCGGACGATCAATGGCGGCACGCTACACAACAGCGCCCGGTTGAAAAAGAAGAATTTATCAAATGATAAATAAAAGATTCGCGAGCCGCAGAAACGATGTCCGGCGTGCACTTGTTAGCTTTAAGGCATGAATAGTCACGCCTAGTGCTCTGGTAGAACAAATGCAATTGAATTTGCGTCGCTGCAACTAATGCGAGCGCAGAGTGAACGAACCGGATCGCTATGCGGTCACTCTTGCGAGGCGATTCTCGACCAGACGGGCGAAGTAGCTGGCGCCCAGTCCGATGATGCGGTCGTTGAAGTCGTAATGCGCGTTGTGGACGGCGCAGGCTTCGACGCCCTCGCCGTTGCCGATCCAGCCATAAGCGCAGGGCAGGTGATCGGCGTAGTAGGAGAAGTCCTCGGAGGCCAGCGAAGGCGGCGCGGCGGCGTCGGTCTTGTCGGCGCCGAAGACCTCGCGCGCCGTCTCCGCCGCGAAAGCGGTCAGGGCAGGATCGTTGCGCATGGAAGGGTAGCCCGGGGTCGTCGTCAACGTTACGGCAGCGCCGTAGGCCGCGGCAATGCCGTCGACTGTGCGGCGCAGAGCCGATTCGATCGCGTCCTGGACTTCAGGACGATACGAACGGAATCCGCCCTTGATCGAGGCGGCGCCCGGTATCACGCCCCAGCCGACGCCGGCGCGAAAATCGGTGATCGCGATCGTCGCCATATCGGCCGGATTGACGTTGCGGGCGGCGATGGTCAGCAGCGCATCGGCCATCTTGGCGCCGATCATCAAGCCGTCGACGCCCTGCTGGGGCATGGCGGCGTGGGCGTCGCGGCCGGCCACCTCGATTTCGAAGCGCGTGCTGGCCGAAGAGGCGTAGCCGGCGCAGATCCCGAAACGGCCGGCGGCGAGACCGGGCCGATTATGCAGGGCGAAGAGCGCCGACATCGGGAACAGGTCGAACAGGCCGTCGCGGATCATGGCTGCGGCGCCCGCCCCGCCTTCCTCGGCGGGCTGGAACACGAAATGCACCGTGCCGCTGAAGCGACGCGTTTGGGCGAGGTAGGACGCGGCGCCCAGCGCCATGACGGTGTGGCCGTCATGGCCGCAAGCGTGCATGCGGCCCTCGTGGCGCGAGCGATGGTCGAACTCGTTGGCTTCGGCGATCGGCAGGGCATCGATATCGGCGCGAATGCCGATCGTTTCGCCGCCATTGCCGCCGCGCAGCGTGCCGACGACGCCGGTTCCGCCTAGGCCGCGATGCACGTCGAGGCCCATTTCCGACAGCTTTGCGGCAATGAAGTCGCCCGTCAGGCGCTCTTCGTAGCCCAGCTCGGGATGGGCGTGCAGATGGCGGCGCCATCCGATCAGTTGGCTCTCCAAGGCGGCGATGTGCGGCAGCACGGGCATGCGATTTCGACTCCCAGCAACAGGCGCGAAAGGCAACGCGCCTTGACAGTGTGATCAAAGCTGCGAAATATAGCAATCGCAATACGAACAAAAGTTCGGACCACGAACTTCCTCAGTTCGTCGATCAAGCGGAGCCGATGGCCACTTACGTTTTCCAGCGCCTCGTCGTGTCGTTCCCGGTGCTGCTGGGCGTGCTGCTGATCGGATTCCTTCTGCTGCAGGTCGTCCCGTCCGATCCGGTGGAGCTGCTAGCCGGTCCGGAAGCGACGGACGAGGTGCGCGACTCGATCCGGCGCGAACTGGGGCTCGACCGGCCGCTGCACGAACAGTTCTTTTCCTATCTCGCGCGTGTGGCGCAGGGCGATCTCGGGCGCTCCCTGATCAGCAACCGCTCGGTTGCTGAGGAGCTTTGGCTGGCGATACCCCCGACGGCGGAGCTCGCGGGCGTGGCGCTGCTATGGGCCATTCCGGCCGGGTTGGGCCTGGGCACGCTGGCGGCCATTCGGCGCGGCAGCCTGGTCGACCGTTGCGTCATGGCCCTTTCGGTCACCGGACTGTCGGTGCCCGTCTTCTTTCTCGGGCTGATGCTGATCCGCTATGTCGGGTTCGAGTGGCAGTTGCTGCCCTTCGTCGGACGGCCGGGCCCGATCTACACGCTGGACGGGCTGCTCGCCATCGTGCTGCCGGCGGCGACGCTTGGCGGCATTCTGGTGGGGCCGATCGCGCGCATGACGCGGACCACGACCCTGGAAGTTCTGCGCGCCGACTACGTGCGCACGGCGCGCGCCAAGGGCGTCGCCGAGCTGCGCGTCGTGCTCGCGCATGTACTGCGCACGGCGCTGATTCCGATCGTGACCCTGATCGGCCTGCAGGCGGCCTTTCTGCTGGGCGGGGCGGTGGTCACTGAAACTCTCTTTGCCTGGCCGGGGCTCGGCCTGCTCGCCGTCGGCGCCATCCTGTCGCGCGATTTTCCCCTGGCACAGGGGGCGATCATGATCCTGGCGCTGGCCTTCATCGTCATCAATCTGGCGGTCGATCTGCTCTATACGCGGCTCGATCCCCGGGTGCGCCGGCGATGAGCGCGAGCGAGGTCGCGGCGGCGCAGCCGGTGGCGCCGCCTCGGTCCGGCGTGCTGCGGCGGCTGATGGCCGATCGTGCGGCGACGCTGGCGGCGACGCTTATGGCGGTGCTGGTCGGCGCTGCGGTGCTGGCGCCGCTGATCGCGCCATACGATCCCTACGCCATCGACCTCGGCAAGGCGATGCGCACGCCCGACGCCGAGCACTTGCTGGGAACCGACGCGACGGGCCGCGACCTGCTCAGCCGCGTGCTCTACGGCATGCGGCTGACGCTGACGATGGGCGTATCGAGCGTCGCGATCGGCGGCATCATCGGCGCGGCGATCGGCGTGCTGGCGGCATTCTACCGCCGCATCGACGGACCGGTCATGCGGCTGATCGACATGCTGCTGGCGTTTCCCGCGATTCTGATCGGGCTGGCGGCGGCTGCATTGTTCGGTCCCGGGCTGGCGGCGGTGATCTTCGCGCTGATCTTCGCCACCGTGCCGGACGTAGCGCGTATTGCGCGCGGGGCCGCAGTGAGCGTGGCCGGCCAGGAATATCTCGAGGCCGGCCGCGCCGTCGGGCTCAGCGACATCGTGCTACTGTGGCGCTATCTGGCGCTGAACTGCGCGTCGACGATCTTCGTCTTCCTGACGCTGCGATTCGGCCAGGTCATCCTGATCGGTTCGGCTCTGGGATTCCTCGGACTGGGCGCCCAGCCGCCGACGGCCGAGCTCGGCATGATGGCTGCCGAGGGCCGCGGCATGCTGTTCTTGGCGCCGCACATCGTCACGGTGCCCTGCCTTTTCATCTTCCTGATCGTGCTGGCCGCGAACGTCGTCGGCGATGCGCTGCGCGACGTTCTCGATCCGCGGCTCGTCGCCTGAGGCGGCGGCCACTCGTTGTCCAACAACCGAAAAAAGGAGGCTCACACATGGACTTCAGGAAACTGATCGCCGGGGCGGCGCTCGCCCTGGGCGTGGCGCTGCCGGCGACCGCGTCGTCGCAGACGCTCAACGTGATGCGCGTGCTCGATTCGTTCACCTACGATCCGCAGCGCGCGACAGCGGCTGCGGCGTCGGAGATTGCCTTCCTGCTGGGCGACACGCTGGTGGCGCTCGACTTCGACATGAAGACGATCAAGCCGCTGCTGGCGAAGTCGTGGAAGGTCAGCGACGACGGCAAGACCTATACCTTCGACCTGCGCGACGACGTGACGTTCTGCTCCGGCAAGAAGATGACGGCCGACGACGTCGTCTACTCCTTCAACCGGATGCTCGATACCGAGGTCAAAAAGCCGAGCCGCCAGAAGATGGGCAAGGTGAAGGCGATCCGCGCCACCGGTCCGCATCAGGTCGTCTACGAGCTGGAGAAGCCGTACAACGAACTGCTCTACACGCTGACGCTGATGCACGGCACGGTTCTCAACAAGGAGAACGTCGAGACGCTGGGTAAGGATTTCGGCGTCAAGGGCTTCGACGGCACCGGACCGTTCTGCTGGCAGTCGTGGACGCCGCGCAACGAAATGACGATCGTGCGGCACGACGCCTACAAGTGGGGTCCGCCGATCTACGACAATCGCGGTCCCGCCAAGGTGGAGAAGATCGTGTGGAAGATCGTGCCGGAAGACGCCTCGCGCATGGCGGCGATCCTGTCCGGCCAGGGCGATCTCACCTATTCGGTGCCTCTATGGTCGGTCGCCGAACTGCGCAAATCGCCCAACGTCCAGGTCATCGCACCGAAGAACTACTTCCGCACCTGCTTCATCGGCAACAAGATCACGCGCGATCTGATGAAGGATCTCGCGGTCCGGCAGGCCATGAACCTGGCCATCAACCGCGAGCAAATCGCCAAGCAGATCTTCTTCGGCAATGCGCTGCCGGCGCCGGCCTATCTGCACCCGGACACGCCGGACTTCGCGACGGCGACCCAGAACACGCCGCTGGGCAAGTACAATCCCGCCGAGGCGAAGAAGCTGCTCGACGCCGCCGGCTGGAAGCCGGGCGCCGATGGCATCCGCGTCAAGGACGGCGTTCGCCTCAATCCGGTGCTCTACATCCTCAACACCGGCTCGAACCCGCAGGTGGCGACGGCGGTGCAGGGATTCCTGCGCGACATCGGCATCGACCTGAAGATCGAGGCGTTCGACGCGACGGCGTACTTCACCAAGATCGCGACGCAGGAATTCGACATGTTCCAGCTCTGCAATCCCTACGCCAGCGCGGGCGACGTGCTGAACGTCTACTGGCGTTCGCAGAACCGGCCGATTCCCAATCGCATGAACTGGATCGACGCCGACACCGACGCCTGGCTCGACGCCGGCCTGCAGGCTTCCGATCCCAAGGTGCGGGCGGAGAATTACGCCAAGGTGCAGGACCGCATCGTCGCCAACGCGCTGTGGGTCCCGCTGGTGCACGACACCGTGTTCATGGCGGCGAACAAGAAGGTGAAGAACGCCAAGCCGCACGCGATCTTCACCAGCCTCCTTTACAAGGGCCTCGACGTCTCGTTCTGAGGCGTCGGGTTCCGGAGAACGCAGCATGACGGACGAGCAGCCTCTGCTGGAAGTGCGCGACCTGGTCGTGAGCTTCCGCACCGGCAGTCGGGCTTTCCGGGCCGTGGACGGCGTGAGCCTCAGGCTTCACGCCGGCCGCACCCTCGGGCTGGTCGGCGAGTCCGGTTCGGGCAAGAGCGTGACAGCGCTCGCCGTCATGGGCCTGCTGCCATCGCCGCCGGCCGGCGTCGACGCCGGCACGGCCAACTACGGAGACATCGACCTGCTCGGCCTGCCGGCCGAGCAGCGTCGGCGCTATCGCGGGCGGGAACTGGCGATGATCTTCCAGGAGCCGATGACCTCGCTCAATCCGGTCTATACCGTGGGCGAGCAGATCGTCGAGGCAATCCGGGCGCATTATCCCGTCGGTCGGGCCGAGGCGCGGCGACGGGCGATCGAGATGCTCGAGCTGGTGCGGATTCCCTCGCCGGAGACCCGCATCGATTCCTTTCCGCACGAAATGTCGGGCGGCATGCGCCAGCGGGCGATGATCGCCATGGCGCTGGCCTGCGAACCGAAGCTGCTGATCGCAGATGAACCGACCACGGCGCTCGACGTGACGATCCAGGCGCAGATTCTGGAACTGCTTGCCAGCATTCAGGAGCGCGTCGGCACCGGCGTTCTGCTCATCACGCACGATCTCGGGGTCATCGCCGAAGTGGCGCACGACGTGGCGGTCATGTATGCCGGCCGCATCGTCGAGCAGGCGCCGGTCGAGGCGATCTTCGACGATCCACAGCATCCCTACACGATCGGCCTGCTGGGTTCGGTGCCGCGGCTCGAGGAGACGCGCGAGGCCCTGCCGACGATCGAAGGCGCGGTGCCCAATCCGGCGGCGCTGCCGGCCGGCTGCCGCTTCAACCCGCGCTGCCCGTTCGCGGTCGACAGATGCAGAAGTGAGGCGCCGCCTCTGGTCGAGATCTCGACCGGCCATACGGTGGCCTGCTGGCGCGCACCGGTTGAACTGGCCGTAGCACCGGCGGAGAACGTGGCATGAGCGACCCGGTCCTCGAGCTAGACGGGCTGACGAAGCATTTCGAGGTCGATCGCGGTTTGGCTCTGTGGCGGCGTCGGACCCTGGTGCGGGCGGTGGACGGGGTCAGCTTTTCGGTGCGGCGCGGTGAGACTTATGCCCTCGTCGGAGAATCGGGCTGCGGCAAATCCACCACTGGCCGTATGGCGCTGCGATTGCTGCAGCCCACAAGCGGCGACGTGCGCTTCGAAGGCCGTTCGATCTACGCCCTCGATCGCCACGAGCTGCGTCGGTTGCGGCGCGAGATGCAGATAGTCTTCCAGGATCCCTACGGGTCGCTCAATCCCCGGTTATCGGCCCGACGCATTCTCGAAGAGCCGCTGCAGGTTCAGGGGATAAGCGGACGGGTGGAGCGAGAAGCGCGCATCGGCGAACTGTTGCGTCTGGTCGGGCTCTCGACCGAGCATGCCGGCCGCTTTCCGCATGAATTCTCCGGCGGACAGCGTCAGCGCATCGCGATCGCCCGGGCGCTGGCAGCGCGACCAAGGCTGATCGTGTGCGACGAACCGGTCTCGGCGCTCGACGTCTCGATTCAGGCCCAGATCGTCAATCTTCTCAAGGATCTGCAGCGGCGTTTCGGGCTGATGTATCTGTTCATCGCGCACGATCTCGCCGTCGTGAAACATATCAGCGACCGGGTCGGGGTTATGTATCTCGGTCGTCTGGTTGAGGAGGCGGACAAGCGGTCGATCTTCGTCAGCCCGCGCCACCCATACACCCAAGGCCTGATCGAAGCCGTGCCACTGCCCAACCCGCGCGCCAGACGCGAGCATGCGCCGATCGCAGGCGATCTGCCCAACCCGCTGCAGCCGCCCTCGGGGTGCCATTTCCACCCGCGCTGTCCGTACGCGGTCGAACGCTGCCGGCGAGATGCCCCGCTGCTGGAAACGGCGGCGGCAGGGCATCGCGTTGCGTGCCACCGGCATGCGGAGATTCCTTCGTTCCAGCCGCGCGTTGTGGCGGTCGATCCGGGCGATACACGATTTCGCCACCGGCTGGCGTTGTTCGATGCCGGCCGCGCTTGACAGGCGAGCGCCGTCGGCGGCAGAATGGCCGCTATTAAAACAACTGTTCTAATAAAGAACAATGCTGCCGGTCCGATGGGGCCGGCTTTAGCTGGAGAAAAGGTAAGATGACCAGACCTGACCAGTTGAAACCCCGCGAGGATTCCGTTCCAGGCACGCCATATGACGGTTTCGAGGTTGGAGCCGCGCTACCCGAGCTGCGCTTCGCCATCACGCCCGCAATCGTCGAGGAGTATTTCGCGTCGGTCGAAGCCGATCGTTCGCTCTATCGGCTTGACGGCCGTCAGGCGGCGCCTCCCAACGTGTTGTTCCCCTACATGACCGTGCCGCTCTATCGGAAATACCCGCCGATCCAGGGCATCGTCATGGCTGAGGTCGAGTTCCACTGGCACAACCCGATCTGGGCCGACGAGACCGCCGACATGGTCGCTACCGGCAAGGTCACCGAAAAATTCGAGAAGCGCGGCCGGCGCTACGTGCGCTGGCAGGCCGACTGGAAGCGCGCCGACGGCACGCTGATGGCGACCATGGTCAACACCTTCCACGTACCTTCCTGAACAGGAAAGCAACGACGATGAAACGCGAGATTGCGATCGATCAGGCGAAGATCGACCTTTACGGCAAGATCAACGGCGACAACGACATCATCCATTACGACCACGACTACTGCGTGAAGCGCGGTTTTCGCGGAACGCTGGTGCACGGCCCGCATCTGTCCGCATTCGCCTGCGACCTTGCGATCAAGAAGTACGGCAAGGACTGGTTCTATCGCGGGCGCCTGCACACCAAGTGGGTCGGACCGGTCTGTCCGGGGGACACTCTGGTAGTGGAGCTCAAGGACGATGGTTCGATCGTCGAGAGCGTCGGCGACGACGTGACCGTTATTGGTCGCGCCGAACTAGAGTCGCGCTGAGAGCCCTATGGCGGCAGGCGCTGGCACCGAGACGGCGAAGCAAGGCGGAGATCAGCTCCATGCCGAGGACTTCGCCGTTGGGCAGCGCTTCGCCGGCCAGACGGTGACGCTCGACGATGATCGCTTCAGCGAGTTCGCCAGACTTACGGGCGACCGCCACCCGATCCACTACGACGATGCCTACGCCGTGCGCAGCCGTTTCGGCAAGCGGCTGGCGCACGGTCTGCTGGTGACGTCGATCACCGCGCTGGGGGCGACGCCGCTGTCCGACCTGCTCGAGGATTCGATGATCGCCTTCGTCGAACACGGCATGCGCTTCACGGCGCCGGCCCTGATCGGCGACACGGTCAGCACGGAGTTCACGGTCGGCAGCGTGGCGCTGAAGCCGGAGAAGAAGAGCGGCGTGGTGAGCTTCGACGTCACCGTCGCCAACCAGCGCGGCGAGACCCTGGCCCGCGGTTTCCATCGATATCTGCTGAGCATGCGCGGCTAGAGACAGGACATGAGCGTATACGTTCCCATCAACTATCCCGGCGTCGAGGCTTCCTCGCGCCTGACGTTCTCGCCGGCGGTGCGATCGGGCCGCATGGTGTGGATTTCGGGCCTTACCGCGACCGACGACGCCATGAAACTGCTGGGCGAAGGCGACATCGCGGAGCAGACGCGGGTGATCCTCGGCAAGATGCGCCGCCTGCTGGAAAGCGTCGGCGGCTCGCTGGCCGACATCGTCGAGACCACCGAATACGTCACGACTTTCGAAGGGTATGAGAAGACAGCGGCGGTGCGCCGCGAGATGCTCAAGGGCCCGCCCTGGCCGGCGGCGACCGGCGTGCTGGTCTCGGGCCTGATCCGCAAGGGCGCGCTGATCGAGATCAAGGCGACGGCGGTGCTGGCGCGCGATCCGGATGGCGTCGCATGAAGCTGCACGTCGCCATACCGGGCTGGCTGGGCCTGGCGACGGCGCTGCGGTTGAAGCAGGCCGCGCCCGACGCGACGGTGAGCGCCATCGATAATATCGAGGGCGATCGACCGGTCTCGGCGGCCGCGCGCGCCTGGTTGCAGAAACTCGATGCCTGGCCGAAGGATGATGCGACTTCCGCCGCGCCATTGCCTCTGCGCGTGACGCGTCGGGGCGAGACCATCGATTGCGGCGCTGGCGATTTCGCGAGCGTCGATCCCCGACTCTACGCGGTCCTTAGAGACCGGCTGCGCAAGGCTGGCGTCACGGCTGCCGCCACGCCGCCTGACGGCGCGCTGATCGTCGGTCGCGCCAGCGCGGTCAAACGTGCGACGGCGAAACACGGCGGCGGCGGACTGCAGATGGTCTTTGGGGACGGGGAGGCGCATCTGCGCCTCTATCCCGACCATGTCGAACTGCTGTGGCCCGGTGGCGTTCGGCCGAATGCCGCGGCGCTATTGCGGCAGGCTGGACTCGGCGACCTGGACTTTGACGACGACGACACGCCAACCGGCGATTTCGATGTCGGCCTGTCCGACGACATGCTGTGTCTGGGCGGCGGCGAGCAGGAACCGGCGCTGATCGAGCAACTGGCAGGCGCACTCAATGAGGCCGATCCTGTGACGGCTTTCGCCAGCCGGCGGCATAAGGTGGCGGCGGCGTCGCAGCATGGCGTGCGCAACCGACTCGACTGGTTCGCCAGGCCGCAACGGCATAGCGGACTGGGCCTGTTGCAGTTCGCCTACAGCCTGTTGAGCGCCAGCCAGCGCGTGGGCCACGAGGAAATGGCGCGCCAGTATCCGACGCTCGTCAGTGAAGTCGAAGCGGCGATCGCCAATGCAGCCGGCGCGAATGGAGCTGCGCCGCCGATGTTCACGCCGTTCCGCCTTCGCGGCACGATTTTCGCCAACCGCATAGTGCTGTCGCCGATGTGCATGTATTCGGCCGAAGACGGGCTGGTCGGCGATTTCCATCTGGTGCATCTGGGAGCCCGGGCCCTGGGCGGCGCGGGCCTGATTCTTACGGAAATGACGGCGGTATCGCCCGAGGGGCGCATTACGCCGGGGTGCGCGGGACTGTACGAAGATCGCCACGTCGATGCCTGGCGGCGCATCGTTCGCTTCGTGCACGAGGCATCACCGGCGAAGATCGGCCTGCAGCTTGGCCATGCCGGGCCTAAAGCCTCGACGCAGCTTGGCTGGCAGCGCATGGACGAGCCGCTGCTCGAAGGCAACTGGCCAATCCTGGCCGCGTCCGACATCGCCTACGGACCGCGCAATCAGACGCCGAAAGCGATGACGCCGGCCGACATGGACGCGCTGCAGGCGCAGTACATTGCGGCGGCGTCGCGCGCGGTGCTGTGCGGTTTCGATACGATCGAACTGCATTTCGCCCATGGCTATCTGCTGTCGTCCTTCATCAGCCCGCTGACAAACCGGCGCGAAGACGAATTCGGCGGCACGATCGCCGCGCGGGCGCGCCTGGCCGAACGTATCCTCGGCGCTGTTCGCAGTATCTGGGAGAAGCCGCTGAGCGTGCGCATATCGGCTTGCGACTGGGCCGAGGGAGGCCTTTCGGCCGAGGATGCCGTGGCGCTGGCGCGGATCCTGAAAGAGGCTGGCGCCGACGCAATTACCGTTTCGACCGGGCAGACGACGCGCGAGGCGCGGCCGCTCTATGGCCGAATGTATCAGGTGCCGTTCGCCGATCTGATCCGCAACGAAGTGGGGATTCCCACCATCGCCGTCGGCGCAATTACCGAAGCCGACCAGGTAAACTCCATCGTCGCCGCCGGCCGCGCCGATCTTTGCGCGTTGGCTCGGCCGCACCTAGTGGATGCGGCATGGACGCAGCGGGCCGCGGTTGGGCAGGGTTTCGCCAGGCAATGGTGGCCGAAGCAGTATCTCGCGGGTCGCGCACAGGCCGAACGGGAAAGCGGTAGAAAGCCCATGCGAGGTGCGGCGTGAACGCACCTGATCGCAACTTCGCGGTGGCGGAAACCCTCGATGCGGCATTGCAGCCGCAATCCGTCGCCGTCGTCGGTGCATCGGAGAACCCCCACAAGATCGGCGGCCGGCCGATCGCCTATCTCCAGCGCTTCGGCTATGACGGGCGCATCTATCCGATCAACCCCAATCGAGCCGAAATCCAGGGATTGGCGGCCTACGCCACGCTGTCGGCTCTGCCCGAGTCGCCGGACCTCGCCATCATTGCTGTGCCCGGCCTGGCGGCCGTCGATGCAGTCGAGGCCTGCGCGGACAAGGGGGTGCGCGTCGCCGTCATTATGACCTCGGGGTTCGGCGAAACCGGTGCGGAGGGCAAGGCCGCGCAGGACCGCATGGTCGCGATCGCCCGGCAGGCCGGCATGCGGCTGGTCGGCCCCAATACGCAGGGAATTGCGAACTTCGCTGGCGGTGCGGTGGCCTCCTTCGCGACGATGTTCAACGAGATCGCCCCGCAGGACGGGCCGATCGGCATTGTCAGCCAGAGCGGCGCGATGAGCGTCGTGCCCTATGCGCTGCTGCGCGAACGCGGCATCGGCGTGCGCCATTCCCACGCGACCGGAAACGAAAGCGATCTGACGGTTGCGGATTTTGCACTCGCGGTGGCCCGTGATTCCGACGTGAAGCTGCTCCTTCTCTACATGGAGGCCATTCTCTATCCGGACAGGCTGGAGGAGGCCGCCCGCGTCGCGCGCGAGCGCGACCTGCCGATCGTCGCCGTGAAGGCCGGGCGTTCGGCGGCGGGTCAGGCGGCCGCATCGTCCCATACCGGCGCGCTGGCGACCGAGGATCGGGTGATCGACGCTTTTCTCGAACAACAGGGAATCTGGCGGGCGCCGGACGTGCGGTCGCTGTGCAACGCCGCCGAGCTTTACCTCAAGGGATGGCGGCCGCGCACGCGCCGGCTGGTGGCGATCTCCAACTCGGGCGCCTCCTGCGTCATGGCCGCAGACCTGGCGGAAGGCGCCGGACTGACCCTGCCGCGCTTCGAAAAGAGCACGGCGGACAGGCTCAGGACCACGCTTCCCGACTTCGCGAGTTCCGCCAATCCGATCGATCTGACTGCCGCGCTTCTCACCAACAACCGGCTGTTCTCTGACCTGCTGCCGATACTGGCGGAGGGCGACGCCGCCGACTCGTACTTCGTCTCGCTGCCGATCGCCGGTCGCGGCTACGACACGCCGGGCTTCGCACGCGATACGGCCGCGTTCATGGCGGCGACGGGCAAGGCGATCGCGGTGGCGCAGCCGCAGTCGAAGATCGCCGAGCACTTCCGGGCGGAAGGCGTTCCGACCTTTCGCCACGACAGCGACGGCATCGCCGCCCTTGGCCAGCTTGCCGCCCACAGCGAACTGATGCGCCGGCCGGCGCCGCAGCCGCGCACGCTGCCGACGGTCGCGGTTCCGGACGGCGAGGAGCAGTTCCTCAGTGAATGGCAGAGCATGCAGCTGCTGGAGAGCCACGGGCTTCCCATCGTGCCGCAGCGTCTGTGCCGCAGTGCCGAGGAGGCGGCGGCATCGCTGAACGTGCTGGGCGGGCGGATCGTCCTAAAAGGCAGTGCGGCTTCCATTCCACACAAGAGCGAATACGGGCTGGTTCGGCTCGGAATCGCGGGTCCGACTGCGGCGCGGTCGGCCTATCAGGAAATAGCCGGGCGCCTCCTCGAACTGAAGGTTCCGCATGACGGCGTGATAGCCGCCGCGATGATCGGCGCGCGCCGCGAACTCGCGCTGGGCGCGCGGTTTGATCCGCTATTCGGCGCGCTGGTGATGCTTGGCGACGGGGGAAAATACGTGGAGGCGCTGCGCGACTACTCGCTGCTGCGCCACCCGTTCGACGCCGATGCCGTCCTGCGGGCGCTGCGCCGGCTCAGGATTGCGCCGCTGTTTGACGGCGTGCGCGGCGAGCAGCCCTACGAACTGGAGCCGTTGGCATTGCTGGCGGTGCGGCTGGGCGATCTGGTCGCCGGCGCCAAGGGCGCAATCGCTTCGGTCGATCTCAACCCGGTCATGGCCGGCACGACGCAGGGCAGTTACCTGATCGCCGATGCGTTGATCGAACGTGGTCAATAACGAAGGAAACAATCCGTGTCCGATACAGCCACATCCGACGAAACCGTCGCCGAAGCCTATCTGTCGCTCCTCGCCAGCCGTGGGATCGACTACATCTTCGGCAACGCCGGCACGGATTTTCCGCCGATCATCGAAGCGTATTCGAAGGCAAAAACCAGCAACGCCAGTTTCCCGACTCCGGTTCTGGCGCCGCACGAGAACGTCGCCATCGCCATGGCCCATGGTTACTACATGGCGACCGGCCGCATGCAGGCGGTGATGGTGCATGTCGGCCTCGGAACCGCCAATGCCATGAACGGCATCATCAACGCAGCGCGGCAGAACGTGCCGGTGCTGTTCACCGCCGGACGCACGCCGATCGTCGAGCAGGGCATGCTCGGCGGCCGCAACAACTACATCAACTGGGCGCAGGAGATGTTCGACCAGGCGGCGATGGTGCGCGAGTTCGTGAAATGGGACTACGAACTGCGCCAGCCCGTCCAGCTGCAGACCGTCGTCGATCGCGCCATCGCTCTGGCGCAGACCGATCCCAAGGGGCCGGTCTACCTGACGCTCCCGCGCGAGGTGCTGGCCAGCGGCATGAACGGATACAAGGTCGACGGTATGCAGGGGATCTCCGCTGCGGCATCGCCGCATGGCGACCCGGTGGCGCTGGAGCAGGCGGCGCAATGGCTGTCGCAAGCGGAAAGGCCGCTGCTGATTACCTCCAATGTCGGTCGCGATCAGGGCAGTTTCGCCGCTCTCGACGCGTTCGCACGGCGCCAGAACATGCCGGTGGTGCAATACCGGCCGCGCTATCTCTGCCTGGCCAGCGACCATCCCATGCATTGCGGCTACGACCCCAACGCGCTGCTTAAGGACGCGGACTTCGTGCTGGTCGCCGACAGCGACGTACCCTGGCTGCCCGAGCAGGTCGCCCTCCCCGCAGGATGCAGGGTGGTGCATGTCGGCATCGACCCTCTGTTCGCGCGTTATCCGATTCGCGGCTTCCAGGCAGATCTCGCGATCACCGGCGACCTTGAGGCGGCGTTGAACTCTCTCGCCGCAGCGTCGTCGTCCGCGTCGCTGCTCCGAAAGCGGGCCGAGCGCGTGAGTTCGTTTCAAAGCAAGCCCTCCTGGAAGCCGAAGCCGGACGATCTCAAGACGCCAGCGATCATGACTCCGAAATGGGTCAGTACGTGCATTGAGCAGGCCAAGAGCGCTGACACGGTCGTGATCAACGAGTATCCGCTGCTGCTCGACCAGGTCAGTTTCACCCAGCCCGGCACGTACTTTTCCCACAGCCCTGCCGGCGGACTTGGCTGGAGCATGGGGGCGGCACTGGGTTTCAAGCTGGCCAAGCCGGACAGCACGATCATCGTCTGCGTCGGCGACGGCACCTACATGTTCGGCAATCCGACGCCGACGCATTTCGTCAGCCGCGCGATGGATCTGCCGTTCCTCTGTGTGGTTTTCAACAACGCGCGCTGGGCGGCGGTCCATCGCGCCACGCTGTCGATGTACCCGCACGGGCATGCGGCCAAGGACAACCAGCCGAGCTTTTCCTGCCTCGAGCCGTCGCCCGACTACGAAAAGCTGGTCGAGGCGTCCGGCGGCTACGGCGAGCGCGTCGACGACCCGGCAGAGCTGCCGGCGGCTCTGGAACGGGCCTTGCATGCGGTGCAGGTGGAGAAGCGGCAGGCCGTGCTCAACGTCATCTGCGAACCCGTTTACGTGCGCACCAGCTAGCAGGAGGGCAGTCGATGGACGGCATTCATGCTTTCGATCCCGATCTGGTGCCGTTGCCGGTCGATTCCTTCATCGACGGGCAGCGCGCCGTCGGCAAGGGCAGCGAGACCGAGGTGCGTCGGCCGTCCGACGGCAAAGTCGCCGCCCGATTCGCCGGCGCCGACGCCGAACTGGTCGACCAGGCGGTTGCGGTGGCGAAGAAGGCCTTTCGATCGAGCGACTGGGCGCGCGCAGAACCGCGCCGGCGCGGCGCCGTGCTGCGGCGCTGGGCCGAGCTGGTCGAACGGCACACCGAAGAGCTCGCGCAGCTCGAATCGCTCAGCTCGTCGCGGGTGATCGCCGAGACGCGCGTGCGCGACGTCACGATCACGGCGGAACTGATCCGGTTCTACGGCGAGTGCGCCGACAAGCTGGAGGGTCAGGTTCTGGCCACGCGGGAGGACGTCTTCAGCCTGACCTTGCGCGAACCCTTCGGCGTGGTGGGCGCGATCGCGCCCTGGAACGTCCCCATGGTGCTGGCGACCGCCAAGTTCGCGCCCGCACTGGCGGCCGGCAATGCCGTCGTGCTGAAGCCTTCCGAGCTGACGCCTTTCACCGCGCTGCGCCTGGCGCAGTTGGCGATCGAGGCCGGGCTTCCCAAGGGTCTGTTCAACGTCGTGGTCGGCTATGGCCCCGAGGCCGGTTCGCCGCTGGTCCGCCATCCCGACATCGGCTGCGTCAGCTTCACCGGTTCGACGGCGACCGGCGAAGCGGTTATGGTCGATGCCGCCCGGAATGGCTTGAAGCCCGTGTCGCTCGAGCTCGGCGGCAAGAGCCCGCAGCTGGTTTTCGCCGATGTCCCCGACATCGACGCAGTGGCGGCGACGATCGCGTCGGGCGTGGCGCGCAACGCCGGCCAGCTCTGCTATTGCGGCAGTCGGCTGGTCGTCGAGCGCTCGATCGCGGACCAGCTTGTCGAGAAGGTCGCGGCGCTGCTGTGGGATGCCAAGCCCGGGCCGACCTGGAGCCTTTCGACGACGCTGGCTCCGATCATTTCGAGCCGTCAGGTCGATCGCATTGCCGACATCGTCGATCGCACCCGCGCCAGCGGCGACGAGATCGTCCTGGGCGGCGAGCGCGAACAGACCAACGGCGGCGGCGCCTACTGGCGGCCGACGATCGTGCGGGCGCGGCCCGGCTCGCCGGTGGTCAACGAGGAAGTCTTCGGCCCCGTCCTGGCGGTGCAGACCTTCGACGATCTCGAAGAGGGCCTGGCGCTCGCCGACCACCCGATCTACGGCCTCGCCGGAGCCGTCCACACGCGCGACATCAACAAGGCGTTGATGGCCGCCCGCCGCATCGAGGCCGGAATGATCTGGGTCAACACATACGGGCGTTCGCTCGACATCGGCTCTCCGTTTGGCGGCTACAAACAGTCCGGCTTCGGCAAGGATTTCGGCGTTGCCGCGCTCGACAAGTATCTCAAGGGCAAGAGCGTCTGGATTCAGACGCAGCAGGGGCGCTGAGCCAAATGGCACGGTTGCGCGAGACGGATTTTTGGGCCGGACTGCTGTGCATAGCGGTCGGCGCCGCCGCGCTGCTGTTGCTGGCGGATACACGCATGGGTACGCTGGCATCGATGGGACCAGGATTCATGCCGGTATGGCTGGCGCGAGTGCTGATCGGGATTGGCGTCCTCGTGGCGTTGTTTCCGCGCTCATCAGGACCGTTGAAGCTGGATGCGCGCGTGCTGCGCCCGCTTGTTCTGCTGATCGGCGGAATCGTCGTCTACGCGCTGGCGCTGCGGCCAGCGGGGTTCGCCCTCACGTCCTTCGCTCTATTGCTGCTGGCGGCTGCCGCCGGTCGCGGCGTGCGCTGGCTCGAGGCGCTGGTCGTCGCCGTGCTCGGGTCGGCGGCGGCGACGGCGCTCTTCATCAGCATTCTCAAGATCAATCTGCCGGTGTGGCCGTCATGAGCGGTCTCGGCGGATTGCTTGACGGGCTGACGACGGCATTCGCGCCGTTGAATCTGCTCGCCTGCTTTGGAGGCGCGCTTGTCGGGACCTTGATTGGCGTGCTGCCCGGTCTCGGGCCGGTCGCGACGATCTCCATCCTGCTGCCTGTCACCTACTATCTCGATCCGACCGCCGCTCTGATCATGCTGGCCGGCATCTATTACGGTGCGCAGTACGGCGGATCGACTGCTGCGATCCTGGTCAATCTGCCGGGAGAGGCTTCCTCGGTCGTTACCTGCCTGGATGGATACCAGATGGCGCGGCAGGGAAGGGCAGGCAAGGCGCTGGCGATCTCGGCGATCGGCTCGTTCTTTGCCGGCTGCGTTGCGACGATCCTGATCGCCATATTCAGTCCGCCGCTTATTGCAGTGGCGCAGAGCTTCAGCGCCGTGGAATACACGTCGCTCATGTCGCTGGGCCTGGTGGGGGCCATGGTCCTGGCGCGAGGTTCGCTGCTGAAGGCGTTCGCGATGACGGTGCTGGGCCTTCTGCTGAGCCTGGTTGGCACCGATCCGGAGGTTGGCACGCGGCGCATGACGCTGGGCTTCCCGGACCTCTACGACGGAATGGGTTTCGTCGTGGTCGCCATGGGACTGTTCGGCATTGCCGAGATACTGCGCAACGTCGACAGCGGCGAAGCAAGGGCTCTCGTTTCCGCCAAGCTCGACCGCCCGTGGCCAACCCGTCGCGACATGCGCGATGCCGTGCCTGCCATCGGACGCGGTACGGCGGTGGGTTCCCTGCTCGGCGTGCTGCCCGGCGGTGGCGCCATCCTCAGTTCGTTCGCAAGCTACGCGATCGAGAAGCGGATATCGCGCCAGCCGGAACGGTTCGGCACAGGAGTGATCGAAGGCGTCGCAGCGCCGGAAGCCGCGAACAATGCCGGGGCGCAGACTTCATTCATTCCCATGCTGACGCTCGGCATACCGGCCAATGCCGTCATGGCGCTGATGGTCGGGGCATTGATGCTGCACGGCGTTACCCCGGGGCCGACGCTGATCGACGAGAAGCCGGAGCTGTTCTGGGGGGTCATCGCTAGCATGTGGCTTGGCAACCTCATGTTGCTGGTGATCAACCTCCCGCTGGTCGGGCTCTGGGCGCGGCTGCTGCTGGTGCCGTACAGGGTGCTGTTCCCGGGCATTCTTCTGCTCTGCTGCATCGGGGTCTACAGCGTCAATAACAACGTTTTCGATCTCTACCTGCTGGCGGTGTTCGGGACGCTGGGCTTTGTCCTGGCGACGCTCGAGTTCGAATCCGGACCTCTGGTGCTTGGCTTCGTGCTGGGACCGCTGCTCGAGGAGAACTTCCGTCGTGCCATGGCGCTCAGCGATGGCGACGGCAGCGTTTTCGTCACCAGGCCAATAAGCGCCGTCGTGCTGGCGATTGCCGTGGTCCTGCTCGCGTTCACCTTGATGCCGGCCGTTCGCCGGCAGCGCGAGCTGGCGTTCAAGGAGTAACGATCAACAAGACTGAAAAGGAGGCATTCATGTTACGCAGAATTTTCCTGACGGCCGGCGCGGCCGTCGCCCTGTGGGCTTCGGTCGCGGGTGCCGAAGGCAAGTTTCCCGAACGGGCAATAACCATCGTCGTGCCGTACGGCGCCGGCGGCACCAACGACATCGTCGCCCGTGAGGTAGCGCAGAAGATGCAGACCTATCTCGGCCAGCCGGTCGTGGTCGAGAACAAGCCCGGCGCCAACGGCGCCATCGGCACTGGCTTCGTCGCCCGCGCCAAGCCGGACGGCTATACGATCGGCATCGCGCCGTCGAGCGTGCTGGCGATCAACGAGTGGCTCTACAAGGATCTCCCCTATAACGTCGAAAAGGATTTCCAGCCGCTCTCGCTGGCCGGGACGACGCCGAACATCCTCATCGTCCATCCTTCGGTGCCCGCCTCGTCGATTTCCGAGTTCATCGCCCTGGCCAAGTCCAAGCCCGGCGAGCTCGCCTACGCCTCGATGGGCGCAGGGTCGACCGGCCACCTCAACGGCGAGCTTTTCAAGGCGCTGACCGATACCGACATCAAGCACATTCCCTACAAGGGCAGCGGACCGGCGCTGAACGATCTGCTGGCCGGCCAGGTGCAGGCGATGTTCGACAACCTGTCGACGGCGCTTACGCACGTGAAGGCGGGCAAGCTCAAGGGCCTTGGCGTCACGAGTCTTCAGCGCAGCCCGCTGGCACCCGAGATTCCGACCATCGCCGACACCGTCAAGGGCTTCGACGCGACGTCGTGGTTCGGCTTCCTGGCGCCCAAGGGCACGCCACGTCCGGTAGTGGACAAGCTGTCCGGGGCTATCGTAAAGGCTCTCAACGAGCCGGACGTCCGCGAACGGCTTGAGAAGAGCGGCCTGAAGATCGTGGCCAACAAGCCCGAGGAATTCGCCGCCTTTATTCGGGCGGAGAAGAAAAAGTGGGGCGGCGTGGTCGAAAAGGCCAACGTAAAGATCGAGCAATAGCTTTCCCGCGTTGACCATCAGAACGGGCCTGCGGCATAAACTTGTGCCCGCAGGCCCAAAACTGGCAAGGCTTACAGACATGGCAAGAACGGCGAAGACGCCGCCGAACGACTCCGGCGACGAAGAGGCCGAAACCGCATCGAGCTCGCCGCGGCAGTTCGTCAACGGTTTCGCCCGCGGCCTGAAGGTTATCCGGGCTTTCGGGGAGGGCGCGGAGCGCCTGACTCTGACCCAGGTTGCGGTGCGGGCGGGACTTACGCGTGCCGGCGCACGGCGCCTGCTGCTGACGCTGGAGGAACTCGGCTATGCCAGCCATATTGGCCGGCAATACTTTCTGACGCCCAAGGTGCTGTCCCTGGGATACGCCTACATCTCCTCAATGCCGCTGTGGAACATTGCGCAGCCGATCCTGGGTCGGCTGGTGCAGGAGACCAACGAGACATGCTCACTGTCGGTGCTTGATGATACCGATGTCGTTTACATTCTGCGCATTCCCGTCCGGCGAATCCTGAGCGTTGGCGGCAATGTCGGCTCGCGGCTGCCGGCCTACGCCACGTCGATGGGCCGAATTCTGCTTGGCGGCCTGCCGCCGCACGAGGCATCGGCCCTGCTGTCGAAGGTCGAAATGGTGCCCTACACGCATAGCACGATAACGGACGCGGCGAAGCTCAAGAAGGTCATCGCCCAGGACATCGAACGCGGATATTCCTGGGTCGACGGCGAACTGGAGGAGCATATTTGCGGCCTGTCCGTGCCGGTATTCGATGCCGATCGCAGGATCATCGCTGCCCTCAATATCTCCTTCAATCGACCGCGGATCTCGCGCGATGCGATGGTCAAGAAATTTCTCCCGACCCTGCGGCTGGCGGCCGACCAGATGAGCCGGTCGATGGTGATGCGCGAGCAACGTCTGCCAGCCTGACGTCGCAATGTACCAGACAGGAAGGGCCGGGAATTTTCCCGGCCTTTTCTGTTGACCTTGGGGCTGCAAATCCGATAATGTGCGTATATAGAATAAATGTTCTAATATAGAACATCACGGCCAATGATGCGCAAGTTGCGGAATTCCGGTTGCCCCGGCCGGAGTGCTCGTTTCGACCACACGGGGCGTTCCTCCCGCGTTGACTTGCCCGCGCCGTCCTTGCGGCGCGGGCCTTTTCAGCATGAGAGCGATCAAGGAAGGAGTCCGCCATGAGCCTGGGGCCGCCGACCACGACCGGGGCGCCTATCGTCGATGGCGATCCACGCAGCATGGCGCTGGCCCCTGTCCTGGATACCCGCATTGCCTGGTGGGAGGTGGGACAGGGGCGGCCGGTGCTGTTCCTGCACGGCAATCCGACAAGTTCGTTCCTGTGGCGCCACGTGATCCCGCCCGTGTCCTTGCGGGCTCGATGCCTGGCGCCGGACCTCGCCGGCATGGGGCGTTCGGACCCTATGCCCGACGATGACTACTCCTATCTGGAGCACCGTCGTTATCTTGATGCCTGGATCGAATTGATGAGGTTTGACGAGCCTCTGGTGCTGGTCGTGCACGACTGGGGTTCGGTCCTTGGCATGGACTACGCGCGGCGCAATCCCGGCAAGGTCGCCGGCATCGTCCACATGGAAGCGATAATCGCCGAGCGCCGCTATTCGGACTGGCGTCCGCAGGCCGCCGAGTGGTTTGCGGCGATTCGGTCCGCCCAGGGCGAGAAATTGATCATCGAAGACAACCTCTTCATCGAAAGCATCCTGCCGTCGGGCGTGCTCCGCAGGCTGACGCCGGTCGAGCACGACGTCTACCGGCATCCCTTTCGCGCTCCGGCACGGCGGCGCCCGACACTCGTCTGGCCGCGCGAGCTTCCCGTCGAAGGCAAGCCGGAGACGATGGTGCGACTGATCGCAGCTAATGCGCGCTTCATGCGCGACAGCGACATGCCCAAGCATCTGATCGTGGCGGAACCGGGTTCGATGGTTAAGGGCGCGATTCTGGATGAGTGCCGGAAATGGCGGAACCAAAGCGAGTCTTCGGCGCGCGGCATGCATTTCATGGCGGAAGATTCGCCGCGTGAGATCGCCGCGGCAGTCGACGCATTTCTCGATCGGCTCGAAGACAAACGTTGAGCACGGCAGGAGCGGAAAGATGGCGCTGATCAACTACAACACCAAGGTGCAGTTCGATTTCGGCGCCTTGTCGACGCTTGCCGGAGAGCTCGAGGCCGTCGGCGCGCGGCACCCGCTCGTGGTGACGGACCGAGGCGTCATGGCCGCCGGTCTGCTCGATCGCGTGCTGGCCGTCCTGCCGGCAAGCGTCGAAACAACGGTCTTCGAGGGCATGCTTGCCAACCCTACCGAAGCGGCCGCGACCGCCGCCCATGCCGCCTATGCGGCCGCCGGCTGCGACAGCGTCATTGGCCTGGGTGGCGGCTCGGCGATGGACGGCGCGAAAGCGGCGGCAATCCTCGCCAGCAACGAGGGACCTCTGGAGCGCTATGCCTACTACAACGTCGGCATGAGTTTCCCGCCGAATCTGCCGGTGCCGACTTTCGTCGTGCCGACCACTGCCGGAACGGGTAGCGAAGTTGCGCGCTCGGCGGTTTTGATCTTCGGCAGCGGCCGCAAGTCCCTGCTGTTCGTGACGCCCGGCACCGTGCGCTGCGCGATTCTCGATCCGGAATTGACGCTTACCCTGCCGCCGGCGATCACGGCCGCCACGGGGATGGATGCGATGGCGCATTGCCTGGAGACGTTCTGTTCGCCGCGCATCAACCCGCCAGCTGACGCAATTGCGCTTGACGGTCTGCGCCGTGCCGCAGGGCACCTCGAGCGCGCGGTGTCCGACGGCTCCGATCGGGCGGCACGCTGGAACATGATGATGGCGGCAATGGAGGGCGCACTTGCCTTTCAGAAAGGAATGGGGGCGGTACACGCCCTCTCGCATCCGCTCGGGGCTCTGAAACTGCACCACGGGACGCTCAATGCCGTGCTGATCCCGAGCGTGCTGCGCTTCAATGCCGATCATCTCCAGGAAAAGTTCCAGGTGTTGCGCGGCATCCTGGGATTGTCGTCTCAGGCAGACGTCGCCGATTGGTTTGCAGCGCTGAATGCGCGCATTGGCATGCCCGCCAGTCTCGGCGAGATGGGGGTGCCTCGCGAGCGCCTCGACGACATTGCCGAGGAAGCGATGTCCGACTCTTCGCATCCCAGCAATCCCCGTCCGATGACACCCCGGGACTATCGCGCCGTGCTTGAGGCCGCGTTCTAACCCAGTGATCGCTTGACAAGCACCGGCGAGCTTGCAAGCATTGTGCGTTATTAGAATAAAAGTTCGTATATAGCACAATTACACTCAATCGTGACGGTGACCTTGACAGTCATGTGCCGCATGCGGCTAGCCGGCATGTCAGGCGCGAGGGGGCCAATAGGAAAGGAGCAGGCAAATGACGGCAATTAGGACTCTGGCGCTGACGGCGATGACCGCGGCGCTGATCGGCGGGGCTTCGGCGCAGGCAGCGGAGATGACCTTGAAGGGCGTTAGCTGCTTTCCCGAGAAGACCTACTATTCGGAGCGTTTCGAGGATCTTGTTAAGCGGGTCAACGAGCGCGGCAAGGGCGTGCTGCAGATCCGCTATCTCGGCGGCGCACCGAAAGTCATGCCGCCGTTCGACGTCGGCAAGAATCTCAAGGATGGGGTGATCGACATCACCGGATGCACCGCAGGTTTCTATCAGAACCTCGTGCCGGAGATCGACGCCATGAAGATGGTGGAGCTGCCGGTCGCCGAATTGCACAAGAACGGCGCCATTGCGTACCTTGACAAGCTCCACAACGAAAAGATGAATGCCCACTATCTCGGGCTTTTGAATGCCTATGGCGAATTCCATCTCTACCTGAACAAGAAGATCGAGAAGCCGGACCTGACCGGAATGAAGATCCGTGTCAGCCCATTGTATCGCGCCATGGTCGAGAAGATGGGCGGCACGGCCGTGGCATCGGCGCCGGCCGACATCTACACGATGATGGAGCGCGGCACGGTCGACGGTTTCGGCTGGCCGGTGCAAGGCATTTTCGACTTCAGCTGGCAGAAGGTGACCAAGTATCGCGTCGATCCCGGCTTCTACCGCACCGAGATGGAATATCTCGTCAACCTTGACGTGTGGAAGAAGATGGATGCCAAGCAGACGAAGCTGCTCGAGGACGTGATGGCCGAGCTGGAGAAGGAGGACGTCAAGGAGCGTGGCGTCAACGAGCGGGAGCGGAAGAAGCAGGAAGAGGCCGGAATGGTGCCGATCCGCTTCAGTCCCGAGGACGAGAAAAAGTACATCGAGATCGGCCGCGAAGCCGCCTGGGAGTCGATCATCAAGGCCAGTCCCGAGCACGGGCCTAAGCTGCGCAAGCTGCTGACGGGCAAATAGCGACGCTCGATGACCGACAGCCAAGCGGTCATGCACCGGATGTTCAGTGCGGCGCTGCTCTGGCACGGACGTATTGTGTCCGTGCTGGGGCATGCGGCCGGCTGGGCGTTCGGCCTTGCTGCCGTTCTGATTTGCGCCGACATCGCAGTGCGCTATTTCGGACTGGGCGCTCTGCCATGGGTCATCGAGCTGACAGAGTACCTCATGTTCGGCGCCGCCTTCCTGGGGGCGCCGTGGGTGCTTAAGCACAATGGCCATGTGTCGCTCGATATTCTGGCCACCAAGCTGCCGCCGCGCGCCGCGCGATCGGTCGAAACCGTTGCCTGGGCATTCGGTCTGGTAGCCTCGCTGGCGATGTTCGTCTACGGCGCTTCCGCCTCGTTCGGCGCGTGGCAGGACAACATGGTAACCGTGAAGACATGGAGCTACGACGAGTGGTTGTTGCTGTTGCCGATCCCGGTGTCCGGACTTCTGATGACGGTCGATTTCGCCGGCCGGTTCGTTGTGCCGCCACCTCCCGGCGATAACACTGCACCAGCGGCGTTGCCCTGAAATGGAGTGGTATTTCGCGCTTGCCCTGATGCTGGGCGCCGTGTGCCTGCTGATGGCGATAGGTCTGCCGGTGGCCTTCTCCTTCATTGTTTCGAACATCGTCGGCGCGTGGATATTCATGGGCGGCGAAGCCGGCGTCACTGCCGTGATGCGCTCGATGCTGAGCGGGATCGCGAATTTCGGTTTGGCGCCGATCCCGCTGTTCATTTTCATGGGCGAGATTCTGTTCCAGACCGGCGTCGCCTTCACTGCCGTCAACGCAATCGATCGCCTGATTGCGCGCATACCCGGCCGCCTTTCGCTGGTGTCAATTGTCGGCGGCACGATCTTCGCGACGCTGTCGGGATCGACCATCGCAAACACCGCCATGCTCGGCAGCGTTCTGCTGCCCGAAATGAAGGCCCGAGGCTACCACTCGAGCATGTCTATGGGCCCAATCATGGCTGTCGGCGGTATCGCCATGCTGATCCCGCCTTCGGCGCTGGCAGTGCTGCTTGCCAGCCTGGCGCATATTCCGGTTGCCGAGCTTCTGGTCGGCGGCGTCGTCCCCGGCATCGTCATGAGCGCTCTCTTCATCGGTTACGTCGTTGTGCGCTGTCTGATCAATCCGGCGCTCGCGCCGTCCTACGACATGGAAAGGCTTCCTTTCGTAGAACGATTGAAGCCATTCATCGTCTATGTGCTGCCGCTGTCGCTGATCTTCGTCGCCGTGCTGGGTTCCATATTCGCCGGTATTGCCTCGCCGACCGATTCGGCCGCGCTGGGCGCTCTCATGTCGGCGCTGATCGCCGCCTGCTATCGGCGATTGAGCTGGGCCGCGCTCAAGCGGTCGCTGCTCGAAACCGGCAAGATTTCAGTGATGATCCTCTTCATCGTCGCCGCCTCGACCTCGTTCTCGCAGATACTGGCTTTCTCCGGCGCGACTGATGGCGCCTTGTCTTCATTGCTTGAGCTTGAGCTGACGCCCCTGACGGCGGTCCTCATGATGCTGGCGCTGCTGATCGTGCTGGGATGCTTCATCGACCAGGTAAGCATGATGCTCGTTACGTTGCCGTTCTACATGCCGCTGGCGGCGGCCCTGCAGATCGACGTGGTCTGGCTGGGCATCCTCATGCTGATTGCCATCGAGCTCGGCCTGTTGACGCCGCCCTTTGGGCTGCTGCTGTTCGTCATGAAGGGCGTGGTCACGGCGGGCGACTCGCTGGGATCGATCTATCGAGCAGCGCTGCCATTCGTCGGGCTTGAACTCGTCGGGCTCGGGTTGTTCGTGGCATTTCCCGTCCTCGTGTTGTGGCTTCCGGGCCTGCTTTGACGAGCCCGCCCGGCCCTGTCCGGGGCCGATAATCTTGTCGCCGGGCCTCTCAGACCAATAGACTTTGCGATCGCCGCCCTTCCGAATCCGGAATGGACGAACGCGCTTCTGCGTTCATATCCATTCCCGTGCGTTGTGGGTTGCGGCGAAAGAATCTGGAGGCAAGTTCATGCGTTTGACTATGGTGTCCCCGTTTCTCGTGCTTGCGGCTATGGCAATGCTCTTCGGCTGTGCCGGACCGGCAAGTGCTCCTTCTCCTTCGGGCGAGCCTGCGGCGAAGGAACGGCGTCTCGAGCCGCGCCCGACGACGGCAGGAAATCCTCGCAAGGAAGAGGGGGCTTGGTAGCCGCCGTCTTTGGCAGGGCTCGAATCACCCGGCCGGTGGCAGCATGGCGAGCGGGAGCACGGTCGTGTTCTTGATCTCAGAAAGGGCG
>JBFWZG010000027.1:0-30019 GCA_050185515.1 Reyranellaceae bacterium | reverse complement strand
GACTTTTCTCGATCTCGATGGAGCGGCGATGACGCCTGAGAACGCCCCGCCGCAGGGGCCCCTGAACGGCATCACGGTAATCGACCTGACCCGCGTGCTGGCCGGCCCCTACTGCACCATGATGCTCCACGACCTCGGCGCCCGCGTCATAAAGGTCGAGTCGCCCAAGGTCGGCGACGATTCGCGCCATATCGGCCCGTTCCTCAAGGGCAAGTCGGCCTATTTCATGTCGCTGAACCGCGGCAAGCAAAGCATCGCGCTCGACCTGAAGGGCGCCGAGGACCGCGCCATCTTCGAGAAGCTGCTCGCGAAGGCCGACGTTCTGGTCGAGAACTTCCGTCCCGGCACCATGGAGAAGCTGGGCTACGGCTACGAGACGCTGAAGCAGAGGCACCCGAGGCTGATCTATGCCGCCGCCTCCGGCTTCGGCGACAGCGGCCCCTATCGCACCCGTGCAGCCTACGACATGGTGGTGCAGGGCATGGGCGGCATCATGAGCATCACGGGCCATCCCGGCGGCCCGCCGACCCGGGTCGGCACCTCGGTCGGCGACATCACCGCCGGCCTGTTCACCGCCATCGGCGTCAACGCCGCCCTCTACCACCGCAGCCAGACCGGCCAGGGCCAGAAGATCGACGTCGCCATGCTCGACTGCCAGATCGCCATTCTGGAGAACGCCATCGCCCGCTACTTCGCGACCGGCCAGGTGCCGGGTCCGATAGGCGCGCGGCATCCCTCGATCACGCCGTTCGAAGCCTATCGCGCCCGCGACGGCCACATTATCGTCGCCGCCGGCAATGACGGGCTGTTCGCCCGGCTGTGCAACGCGATCGGCGCGCCGAACCTGCTGCAGGATCCGCGCTTCGCCAGCAACGACCTGCGCACGCAGAATCACGACGGCCTAAAGATCGAGATGGAAAAGGCCTTCGCCGCCGATACCGTGGCGCATTGGCTGGCGTTGCTCGATTCGGCCGGCGTGCCCTGCGGCCCGATGAACAACGTCGAGCAGGCGCTCAACGACCCTCAGGTCCTCTCGCGCAACATGGTCGTCAGCACCCAGGACCCGGAGGTCGGCGAACTCAAGATGGCCGGCAATCCAATCAAGCTTTCCGCCTTCGCCGACCCCAGCACGCGCGGCCGCGCGCCCGATCTCGACGCCGACCGCGCCGCCATCCTGGCCGAGCTGAACGCGTGAGCCTGCCGCCTTTCCTGCGCCGTCTGCTGCGCTGGATCGGCGGCGCAGCGCTGGGTCTTGTCGTCGTTCTGGCCGTGTTGCTGGCCGGCGCCTGGTTCCACATGCGCTCGTCCCTGCCCGACTACGATGCCGATCTGGTCGTCGCGGGACCGGCCAAGCCGATCCAGATCGTGCGCGACCGCAACGCCGTGCCCCATGTCTTCGCCAATTCTCTCGAGGACGCGCTGTTCGGTCTCGGCTACGTCCACGCCCAGGACCGGCTGTGGCAGATGGAACTGACCCGCCGGCTGGCCAGCGGCCGGTTGTCGGAACTGCTGCCCGCATCGCTGCTCGGCATTTCGATCGGCACGCCCTTCCTGCCGGTCGACCGCACCATGCGAACCCTCGGCATCCGCAACCGCGCCGAGGAAAGCTACAAGGCCCTGTCGCCGCTGATGAAGACGCGGCTGGAAGCCTATGCCGCCGGCGTCAATGCATGGCTGGAGAATCGCCGCGGCGCCCTGCCGCCGGAATTCGTCGTGTTGCAGCACCAGCCCGAGCCCTGGGTGCCGGTCGACTCGCTGCTCTGGGGCAAGCTGATGTCGCTGACGCTCGACGGCAACTGGCGCCAGGAGCTGTTGCGCGCGCGCGTCTTCAAGGCCCTGCCGCCCGGCCGCGCCGGCGATCTCTTCCCCGACTATCCAGCCGAGGCCCACACAACGCTTGGCGCCGCGCGCGAGGCGCTGCTACGCCTGCCGCTCGACGAATTGTTCGATTTCGCCGGCCTGCCGGGCGTCGCCAAGACGATGGCCTCCAACGAATGGGTGCTGGCCGGCAACCAGACCCAGACCGGCCTGCCGCTACTGGCCAACGATCCGCATCTTGGCTTCGATGCGCCCGCCACCTGGTATCTCGCCCGGCTCGTCGGACCGGGTTTCGACATTCGCGGCGCCACCTCGCCCGGCTCCGCCGGCGTGGTGCTGGGCCACAACACCCGTATCGGCTGGGGCTTCACCACCACCAACCTCGACAGCCAGGATCTCTTCGTCGAAAAGATCGATCCGACCAATCCCGACCGCTACGTCACGCCCGACGGCGTCACTCCGTTCAAGATCCGCGACGAGATCATCCGCATCCGCAACGGCGGCGAGGTCAAGCTGCGAGTGCGCGAGACGCGCCACGGCCCGGTCGTCTCCGACCTTCTGGCCGGCGTACCCGGCCCGGCGATCGTCGAGCCGGGCCATGTGCTGGCGTTGCAGGCCGTTGCTCTCGACGCCGCGGACACCTCGGTCGAAGCGCTGTCCAAAGTGAATCTGGCGCAGGACTGGCAGCAGTTCCAGGATGCGCTGCGCCTCTATGTCGGCCCGATGCAGAACATCGTCTACGCCGACACCAGCGGCAATATCGGCTTCACCTCGCCAGGCCGGATTCCCCTGCGCCGCAACGGCGACGGCTCGCTGCCGGCGCCGGGCTGGAACGGCGAATACGACTGGACCGGGATCGTACCGTTCGACCAGTTGCCGCGCGCTTTCAATCCGCCGGCCGGCCGGCTGGTCAATGCCAACGCACAGGTCGTCGCGCCTGACTATCCGCACTTCATCACGCGCAACTGGGCCGAGCCCTACCGACAGGAGCGCGCCGAGGCGATGCTGGCGCTGGGCCGCGCTCACACCGTCAGCACCATGATCTCGATCCAGGCCGACGCGCTGTCGCCCGATGCCGCCGACATGCTGCCGATCCTCATGCGCGCCGAGCGCCTGCACCCGCTGGCCGATGCCGCGATGGCGCGGCTGCAACTTTGGGACGGGCGCATGCTGCGCGCTCGCGCCGAGCCGCTGATCTACGTCGGATGGCTGCGCGCTTTGCACCGAGCTCTCTACGCCGACGAGCTGGGCGAGCGGCTATTCGAGGACATGCGCAGCGAGGAAGTGACAGTGCTGCGACGCCTGCTGCAGCGTGCGCCAAGCTGGTGCGACGACGTCAATACCGCCGAGACCGAGACCTGCGAACGCATCATGGGCAAGGCGCTCGGAATGGCGCTCGACGAGTTGACCGATCGTTTCGGCGGCACGCCCGACAGCTGGCGATGGGGCGACGCGCATTTCGCCTGGTTCCGCCATCGTTTGTTCGACAACATTCCGCCCTTGCGTTTTCTCGGCAACCGCTCGATCGCCGTCGACGGCGGCTTCCATACGCTGAACCGCGCCAGCCCCAGCGCCCGCGTCACGCGCGCGCCCTTCGCCGCCATTCACGGCGCCACCATGCGCTCGGTGATGGATTTCGCCGATCTCGACCGCACGCGCTTCGTCGTGCCACTGGGCCAGTCGGGCAATCCGCTGTCGCCGTGGTACGACAACATGCTCGAGGACTGGCGCGACCTGCGCTACGTGACGATCGCCGGCCGTCGCGAGGATCTTTTGCGGCGCGCCCTCGCCGCCCAGTGGCTGCGGCCGGCCGCCCCCTAGATTTCCGCTTGCGCTGCCGGCCGCCCGTTACCATATCGGCGGGAAGTGTCTGACCTTGCGGTAGGAGATTGTCACGCGATGGCCCAGCCCAATGTGCCGGTTCCGTTCCGCCTGCGCCTGAATGCCGCCGGTTCGGCCCCCGACCCGATCACCGAGCCGCAGTACTACGACGGTCTGCTGTCGCGCCGTGTCGTGGCCTATTTCATCGACTTGCTGCTGATCGGTGCCATCTGGGTCGGGTTGTGGATCATCGGTTCCTTTATTTCCGTCGTCACCTTCGGCCTGTTCTGGCCTCTGGTGATTCTCGCCATCACCGTGCTGGCGCCGGCCTACCATGCCTTCTTCGTCGGCAGCGCCCAGGCGGCCACCCCCGGCATGAGCCTGATGGGGCTGCAGGTCCGCACCTTCGATGACCAGCCGCCGACCTTCCTGCACGCGCTGGTCCAGATCGTCCTGTTCTATGTCACCGTGCCGACCACGGGCGGGCTGGTGCTGCTGGTGGTGCTCTTCAACCGCCATCGCCGCACCCTGCACGACATTCTCTCGCACCTGATCGTGCTGCGTCGCCTGCCGCCGGGTACCGTCACCTCGACGCCGCCGCGGCGCTGACGCTCGCCCCGTCGGCAATGCCCGTTTGCCATCACCGCGCGTTGGCCGCATAGTTGGGCGCTGCCGGATGACGGCAGGCGTGGTTGCGCCGTCCGTGTTCGGGACGACGAACGTATGAGGCAGGGCGATGCTGATTCGCCAGCAGAATACCCCGTTGCGCTTTTTCCGCACGACACCGGCAATGCGGTGTCCCTATCTGCCCGAGCGCATCGAAATCAAGCTGCTGACCGAGTTGGGCGGCCCCGACGCGCTCAAGGACCACGACCGCTTCACCGATGCCGGGTTTCGCCGCAGCCATCAGTTCATCTACAAGCCGCTCTGCCCGTCCTGCCAGGCCTGCGTGCCGGTTCGCATCCCGGTCGAGGAATTCGTCCCCGGCCGCGCTCAACGCCGCAACGCACGCGACAACGCGGATCTGCACGTCGCCGTGGTTCCGGCCGCCGTCACCGCCGAGCAGTTCCGACTGTTCGCCGCCTATCTCCACGCCCGCCATGACGATGGCGACATGGCCGACATGGGCTTCGAGGACTACCGCGCCATGGTCGAGGACAGCCCGGTCGACACCAGGCTCGTCGAATTCCGCCGCGGTGGCCCGGAAGGCAGGCTGCTGGCCTGCTGCCTGACCGACTGGCTGGGCAACGGCATCTCCGCCGTCTACTCCTTCTTCGAACCCACCGCCGTGCGCCGCGGGCTGGGCACCCACGTCATCCTGCGCCTGATCGAGGAGGCCCGCCGGCAGCGCCTGCCTTACGTCTATCTCGGCTACTGGATCGCCGGCTCGCGCAAGATGCAATACAAGCAGAAATTCCGCCCGCTGGAGGCGCTCGAACCGGCCGGCTGGCGCCGGCTGGAGGGCGACGAAACCTGATTCCGCCCCGTATTGCCATGACCCGGCGGCCAATATAGGGTCAGCCCGAAAAAAGCGGCTGCCCGGCCAATAAGAACACAAGGGAGGCTCGGGGCGTCCGGGATTTCGGCGGCAATCCGCCTGGCTGCGGTCGCGGCCGGGCTCGCTTGATGCTTGTGGAAGTTTCCCGTACTCCCGTTCCCGCCCGACGGCCCGGCGATCCGCGACCGTGGAGTTTGGGAGAGCGCGCATGGGGTTTCTGCTTATGGTCAGCCGGGGCATCGACCGGCTGAACGAACTGGTCGGCAAGACCGTGTTCTGGCTCGTGCTGCTCGCCGTTCTCGTCAGCGCCGCCAACGCCGTCCTGCGCTACTCGGTCAACGTCGCGTCGAACGCCTGGCTCGAGCTGCAATGGTACTTCTTCGGCGCCATCTTCCTGCTCTGCTCCGGCTACACGCTGCTGCGCAACGAGCATATCCGCATCGACGTCGTCTCCAGCCGCCTGTCGCCGAACGCCCGCAACTGGATCGAGATCGTCGGCGGCGTTTTCTTCCTGCTGCCCATGTCTGTCGGCATCATGTGGCTGTCGTGGCCGATCTTCATGAACGCCTGGGATAGCGGCGAGATGTCGAGCAACGCCGGCGGGCTGATCCGCTGGCCCGCCCGCCTGCTGATCCCCATCGGCTTCTTCCTGCTCAGCCTTCAGGCCGTGTCCGAACTGATCAAGCGCATCGCGGTGATGCGCGGGCTGATCCCCGATCCATACGAGAAGAAAGACGCCGTTCTTCCCGTCGAGCCGGTATCGGAGCAGCCGAAATGATCGCCTTCTTCATCGAGAACATGGCGCCGCTGATGTTCCTGGCGCTGGTGGTGTTCCTGCTGCTGGGCTACCCCGTCGCCTTCGCGCTGGCCGCCAACGGCCTGCTGTTCGGCTTCCTCGGCATCGAACTTGGCCTGTTCACGCCCGGCTTCTTCCAGGCCATGCCCGAGCGCGTGTTCGGCATCATGGCCAACGACACGCTGCTGGCCATCCCGTTCTTCACCTTCATGGGCCTGATCCTCGAGCGATCCGGCATGGCCGAGGACCTGCTCGACACGATCGGCCAGCTGTTCGGCCCGCTGCGCGGCGGCCTCGCCTACGCCGTCATCTTCGTCGGCGCCCTGCTCGCCGCCACCACCGGCGTCGTCGCCGCCTCGGTGATCTCGATGGGCCTGATCTCCCTGCCCATCATGCTGCGCTACGGCTACGACCGGCGGCTGGCCACCGGCATCATCGCCGCGTCGGGCACGCTGGCGCAGATCATCCCGCCCAGCCTGGTCCTGATCGTCATGGCCGACCAGCTCGGCCGCTCGGTCGGCGACATGTATGCCGGCGCCCTGATCCCGGGCCTGGTGCTGACGACGCTCTATGCCGGCTACATTTTCATGATCACCATGATCTTCCCGCACCGCGCGCCGGCGCTTCCGATCGAAGCGCGTACCTTCCGCGAGCCGAGCGGCCGCTCCGGCGTCGTCTCGCTGATGGTCGTGCTGGCGATGGTCATCGCGATCGGCTCCTTCGCCGACGTGCTGTTCATCGACCGGTTCGGCGACAACGCCGTCATCATGGCGGCGGTAGTCGCCGTACTGGCCGCGTTCGCCCTGGCCGGCGCCAACCGCTTCTTCAAGCTCGGCCTGCTCAGTGCCATGGCCGAGAAGGTCGTGTTCGTGCTGGTGCCGCCGCTGGCGCTGATCTTCCTCGTGCTCGGCACCATCTTCCTCGGCATCGCCACGCCGACCGAGGGCGGCGCCATGGGCGCGGTGGGCGCGCTGATCCTGGCCATGGGCAATCGCCGCCTCAGCTTCTCCCTGATGCGTCAGGCGATGGACAGCACCGCCAAGCTGACCTCGTTCGTGGTCTTCATCCTGGTCGGCTCGACCCTGTTCGGCCTGGTGTTCCGCGGGGTCGACGGAGATCTGTGGGTCGAGCATCTGCTGCTCGACCTGCCCGGCGGCGTCATGGGCTTCCTGATCGTCGTCAACATCATGATCTTCCTGCTGGCCTTCTTCCTCGACTTCTTCGAGCTGGCCTTCATCGTCGTGCCGCTGCTGGCGCCGGTGGCCGAAAAGCTGGGCATCGACCTGATCTGGTTCGGCGTGCTGCTCAGCGTCAACATGCAGACGTCGTTCATGCACCCGCCCTTCGGCTTCGCCCTGTTCTATCTGCGCTCCGTCGCGCCGGCCAAGGACTACATCGACAAGATCACGGGCAAGCTGACCCAGGGCATTACCACCATGCAGATCTACTGGGGCGCCGTACCCTTCGTCTGCATCCAGATCATCATGGTGGCGCTGGTCATCGCCTTCCCCGAGATGGTGCTGGACAGTCTGGGCGGCGGCAGCAAGGTCGATCCGGCGACGATCAAGATCGAGATCCCGCCGATCCCCGGCTCCGACGGCCCGCCGCCGCCGCCGATCCAGTTCAAGTAGCGCCGGCGCCAGCGTTTCTACGCGCCACCTATACCGGAGCGCATTTGGCGCGGGTCGGGCGTGCGCGGTAATATTCCACCTTGTCGGCTGGCCGAGTTTCGGCCGCCAGGGTGGAGGATCGTCATGACACGCAAACTCGCGGCGGAAGTCTTCGGAACCTTCTGGCTCGTCTTCGGCGGCTGCGGCAGCGCGGTGCTGGCTGCCGCCTTTCCCGAACTCGGCATCGGCCTGCTCGGCGTCTCGCTGGCCTTCGGCCTGACGGTCCTGACCATGGCCTATGCGGTCGGCGCGATCTCCGGCGGCCACTTCAATCCGGCCGTCTCGCTCGGCCTGGCAGTCGCCGGCCGCTTCGCCTGGCGCGAACTGCTGCCCTACGTCGTCGCGCAGGTGATCGGCGCCATTCTCGCCGGGCTGGTGCTCTATCTCATCGTGTCGGGCAAGGCCGATTTCGCGTCGACCGGCGGCTTCGCCTCCAACGGCTACGGCGAGCATTCGCCCGGCGGCTATTCGATGGTTTCGGCGGCCATTGCCGAGATCGTCCTGACGGCCTTCTTCCTGATCGTCATTCTCGGATCGACCAGCGCCCGGGCGCCGGCCGGATTCGCGCCGCTGGCCATCGGCATGGCGCTCTGCCTGATCCATCTGATTTCCATTCCGGTGACCAACACCTCGGTCAATCCGGCCCGCTCCACCGGCGTGGCGCTGTTCGCCGACGGCTGGGCGCTGGGGCAGCTCTGGTTCTTCTGGCTGGCGCCGCTGGTCGGTGCGGCGATCGGCGGCGGCGCCTGGAAGCTGCTGCTAGCCGACGAGGAATAGGCGCAAGCGATCGCATTGAAGACAAAAAAAGCCCCGCCGAAGCGGGGCTTTTCGCATCGGCGGGATGCTGCCTATTTCTTCTTGCCCTGTTCCGCCAGCTGGGCGGCGACGAAGGCGAAGTTGTCGTAGGTGTTCTCGGCCACGCGGAACCACAGGAACTGATCCTCGCGGAACTTGTTCCACGACTCGAACACCTTCTTCCACTTCGGATTCTTCGCCGAGGTCTCGGCGTAGAGCTCCTCCGACGCCTTGTAGCAGGCCAGCATGACGTCGCGGCTGAACGGCCGCAGCTCGGTGCCGCCGGCCACCAGCTTGCGCAGCGCCGCCGGGTTGAGGGCGTCGTACTTGGCGATCATCCAGCTATGCGCCTCGGCGCAGGCCGCCTCGAGCACCGCCTTGTATTCCGGCGGCAGCTTGTTCCACTGCTCGATGTTAACCATGGTCGAAAGCTGCGGGCCGCCTTCCCACCAGCCGGGATAGTAGTAGTACTTGGCAACCTTGTTGAAGCCCAGCTTCTCATCGTCGTACGGTCCGACCCACTCGGCCGAATCGATCGTGCCCTTCTCCAGCGACGGATAGATGTCACCGCCGGCGATCTGCTGCGGCACGACGCCCAGCTTGGTCAGCACCTGGCCGGCGAAGCCGCCGATGCGCATCTTCAGGCCCTTAAGGTCGTCGACCGTCTTGATCTCCTTGCGGTACCAGCCGCCCATCTGGCAGCCCGTGTTGCCGGTGGGGATGGCGTAGACGTTGTAGTCCTTGAAGAACTCGTTCATCAGCTGCCGACCGCCGCCATGGTACATCCAGGCGGTCTGCTGGCGGGTGTTGAGGCCGAACGGCACCGCCGTGTCGAGGGCGAATGTCGGATCCTTGCCAACGTAGTAGTAGCTGGCCGTATGGCCGCACTCGACCGTTCCGGCCTGCACCGCATCGAGCACCTGCAGACCCGGCACGATTTCGCCGCCGGCGAAAATGCGGATCTGGAAGCGGTCGTTCGTCATCTCGGCGACCTTCTTGGTCATGTACTCGCCGGCGCCGAAGATGGTGTCGAGGCTCTTGGGAAAGCTCGAGGCGCAGCGCCACTTGATTTCGGGCAGCCCCTGCGCATTGACAATTGACGGCGCCGCCAGCGTCGAAGCCGCTACGGCCCCGATCCCGGCGCCTTTCAGAAACTTGCGTCTTTGCATGTGATCCTCCCAGATCGTCCAGCGTTCGTGTTGTTCAACCGGACCGCCCTCAGCGACTGTCGTTGCCCCCCAAGGGTCGCATCCTGCCGGCGCGAATATTTGCATGGTCGCGACGGTTTTGGTAGGCGGAAAATACCGCAAGGCGTTCAGGAGGCAGCGGAAATTCGCCATGCCGGGCTTCGTTTGACGGTGGTTTCGCAACTGCGAACACCCCGTTGGCTGGATACGGGCAGAGGCGCGGACGGAACCGCTGCGATGTTGGCTCGTTGCCTCGAATTGAGGCATTTTCAGCGGCACGCGCCGTGTCGTCGAACGAGTCGGGGGTGTTGCCTGTTCCGTGAGTCCGTCCTGAGCGGCATTGACGCGTCGATCCTGTTCAATGCCTCGCCCAACCCGTACGTCATTCTCGATCGCGATCTCTCCCTCGTCGGCATGAACGAGGCGTACCTGCGCGTGACCGGCAGGACGCGCGCGGCGCTGCTGGGCCGCAACATGTTCGACGCCTTTCCCAGCGATCCCGGCAGCCCCAGCGGCCGCCTGCTGCGGGCATCCTTCGCGCGCGTGTTCGAAACGGGGCAGGTTGATGTGCTGTCGCTCATTCCCTACCCGATCGCCGGCGCCGACGGTTCCCTGCAGGAACGCTACTGGAGCGCCACCCATACGCCGATCCTCGACGAGACGGGCGCCGTCGCCTTCATCCTGCAGCACACGGTCGACGTCACCGAACTGCACTTGTTGCGCAGCGGCCGCCGCGCCGACGCCATGCAGCTGGAGACTGGTGTGCTGAGCCGCGCCGACGCGGTGCAGGCGGCTAATCTCCGGCTCGACGAAGAGCGCATATGGCTGCGCGCCCTGTTCGAGCAGGCGCCCAGCTTCATGGCTGTGCTGCGCGGACCCGATCATGTCTTCGACATCGCCAATGCCGCCTATCTCGACCTCATCGGCGGGCGCGAGGTGATCGGGCGCAAGGTCCAAGACGCGCTGCCCGAGCTGGTCGAGCAAGGCTTCCATGACCGTCTGAACCGCGTCTTCGCTTCCGGCGAGCCCTATGTCGGCCAGGCGGTGCCGGTGCGACTGGAGCGTCGTGCCGGCGTACTGGCGCAGCGCTTCGTCGACGTCGTCTACCAGCCGGTCAAGGCGCCCGACGGCAGCGTCATCGGCATTTTCGTCCAGGGCCACGACGTCACCGACCAGAAGCTGGCCGAGCAGGCCGCGCGCGACAGCGAGCAGCGCTTCCGCACCCTGGCGGAATCGATGCCCAATCACGCCTGGACCGCCCTGCCCGACGGCAATCTCGACTGGTTCAACGAGCGCGTCTACGAATACAGCGGCGCCGCGCCAGGTTCGCTCGACGGCAGCAACTGGGCCCAGATCGTGCATCCGGACGACGTCCCCGAGGCGGCCGCGGTGTGGGCCGAAGCGCTGGCGAGCGGTCGGTCCTACCAGACGGAGTTCCGCATCCGCCGTCGCGACGGGCTGTTCCGCTGGCACATCGCCCGCGCCGCGCCGGTGCGTGACGCCGACGGCAACATCCTGCGCTGGATCGGCACCAACACCGACATCGAAGACCAGAAACTGGCCGAGGCCGGCATGGCGGAGCTCAACGCCACGCTGGAATATCGCGTCGCCGAGCGCACCGAAGAACTGTTGCGCACCCAGGAGGCGCTGCGCCAGAGCCAGAAGATGGAATCGATCGGCAATCTGGCGGGCGGCATCGCCCACGACTTCAACAACCTGCTGCAGGTGATCGGCGGCAATCTGCAGCTCATCGCTGCCGACGTCGCCGGCAATCCGTCGGTCGAGCGCCGGGTGCGCAACGCGCTGCAGGGCGTCAGCCGCGGCGCCAACCTCGCCAGCCAGCTGCTCGCCTTCGGGCGGCGGCAGCCGCTCGAGCCCAAGGTCGTCAATATCGGCCGCCTGGTGCGCGGCATGGACGAGATCCTGCGCCGCTCGCTGGGCGAGGAGATCGAGCTCGAAACCATCGTCGCCGGCGGCTTGTGGAACACGCTGATCGACCCGGGCAACGTCGAGAACGCCATCCTCAACCTGGCGATCAACGCGCGCGATGCGATGCAGGGCGCCGGCAAGCTTACCATCGAGGCCGGCAACGCCTCGCTCGACGCCGCCTATGCCCGCCATAACGTCGACGCCGCGCCCGGCCAGTACGTCATGCTGGCGGTCACCGATACGGGCTGCGGCATGACGCCGGACGTCGTCGCGCAGGTGTTCGAACCGTTCTTCACCACCAAGCCGGCCGGCAAGGGGACAGGGCTGGGCCTGTCGATGGTGTATGGCTTCGTGCGCCAGTCCGGCGGCCACGTGAAGGTCTACAGCGAGCCCGGCAAGGGCACGACCTTCCGCCTCTATCTGCCGCGGTCGACCCAGGACGAGGATCTGCTGGTCAGCGCCGAGCCCGGGCCGCTGCGCGGCGGCAGCGAGACCATTCTGGTGGTCGAAGACGACGATGCCGTGCGCGAAACCGCCGTCGCCCTGCTCGAAGGGCTGGGCTATCGCGTGCTGAAGGCGCGTGACGCCGCCGCAGCCCTCAGCATCATCGAGAGCGGCGCCGCCGTCGACCTGCTGTTCACCGACGTCGTCATGCCCGGCCCGCTCGGCAGCACCGAACTGGCGCGCAAGGCGGTGCTGCGCATGCCGGCCTTGAAGGTGCTGTTCACCTCCGGCTACACCGAAAATTCCATCGTCCATGGCGGCCGGCTCGATCCCGGCGTCAATCTGCTGGGCAAGCCCTATTCGCGCGAGGCGCTGGCGCTGCGCGTGCGCCAGATTCTGGGCGGCGACGGCCACCCCATGCCGCAGGCCGAGTCGGGTCCCGCCGATTCGAACGCGCCGGCCGAACCGCTCGAGGCCAGCCCGCTGGTGCTGCTGTGCGAGGACGATGTGCTCATTCGCATGAGCACCGCCGACATGCTGCAGGAGCTGGGCGTGCGCGTGCTGGAAGCCGGCACCGCGTCGCAGGCGCTGGAACTGCTCGCTACCAACCGTGTCGCCGTCCTGCTCACCGATATTGGCCTGCCCGATCTTTCCGGCATCGCCCTGGCGGAACAGGCGCTGCAGCGCTGGCCGGCGCTCAAGGTGATTTTCGCCTCGGGCCGCGACGAGACTCCGAAATCGGGCCCGGCTGCGAAGTCGCTGCTGCTGGCCAAGCCTTACGACAACGTCGCGCTGGCGCAGGTCCTGCGCCAGGCGCTTGGCGCGCTCGACTGACGCCGCCTCAACTGCGTTTCTTCAGGCCCCGCAGATCGAAGATCCCCGGCTCCTGCCGCGCGTCGACGCCGGCGGCGAAGATCTGGTGCTTCTGCACCTTCTGCGTTCCCGTCGTCGGCAGCGACTGCCTGAACAGCACCCAACCCGGCGCCTTGTAGTAGGCCTGACGTTCCAGGCACCATCGGGTCAGCGCTTCGGCCAGCGCCGCATCGGGCGGATGTCCGTCGCGCGGCACGATGCAGGCCAGCACCTCCTCGTCGCGCATTTCGTCCTTGACCGCCATCACCGCCACCTGCGCCACGGCGGGATGCGCCGCTAGGCAGGCTTCGACCTCGGCGCCGGCGATGTTCTCGCCCGAGCGGCGGATGATGTTCTTGCCGCGATCGACGAAAAAGAACATGCCGCCTTCGTCCTGGGTGCAGATGTCGCCAGTATGGAACCAGCCGCCGCGCCATGCCTCCTCGGTCGCCGCTTCGTTCTTCAGGTAGCCCGAGAACAGACCGTGCCGCGGATTGGCGGCGTTGTGACGCACGACCAGTTCGCCCGGCGTGCCGCGCGGCACCTCGTTCATCTCGGCATCGACGATCATGCCTTCCATCCCCTCGCGTGGCCGTCCGAAGGCGCGCGTGTCGATCATGCGCGGCTCCTCCCAGGCGGCGAAGGCGCGGCCGGTTTCGGTCATGCCCCAGACCTCGACCAGCGGGAAACCGAAACGTTCCTCGAATCTGGGATGCAGCGCCGGCTCGATGCCGGCGCCGATGCCGACCTTGACGCAATGCGCCCGCTCCTCCGGCGTCTCGGGCTGGCTCAGCAGCAGCGGCGGCATGATGCCGAGATAGTGGATGCGCGTGGCGCGGCTGGCCGCCACCTCCTTCCACCAGCGCGTCGGGCTGAAGCGGTCGGACAGCACGATGCAGCCGCCGGTCACCATCATCGCCGTGGTCGAGGAAACCAGCGAGTTGGTGTGGTAGAGCGGCAGCGGGTTGATCAGCCGTTCCCTGCCGCGTTCCATCGTCATGATGCCGGGATAGGTGGCGTAGAAACGCCCGGTGATCAGGTGATGCTCGTTGCTCAGCAGGCAGCCCTTGGGCCGGCCCGTGGTGCCCGACGTGTAGAGTATCGTCGCCACGGTCTTCTCGCCGGCCGGCTCGTTGAGCGCCGGGTTGCGCGGGCCCGGCAGGCGCTCCGGCAGGTCGCCGGCATCGACCACCGGCAGCCGGCGCGGCAGCGCCTTCGTAACGGCGCCGATATCGCCGACGCGATGAGGCGCCACCATCGCCAGATCGGCCTCGCTATGGTCGAACAGATAGGTCAGCTCGTCGGCGCGATAGTCCGGATTGACCGGCACCAAGGTCACGCCGAGCGAATTCAGCGCCAGGTAATGGAACAGGAATTGCGGTCGCTGCTCCAGCAGCACCGCCACCCGATGCCCGTGCCCGTACCCCGCCGCCTTGTACAGCCCCGCCAGCGCCGTCGCCGCCGCCAAGGTCTCGCGATAGGAATAGTCGCGCCCCTCGACGTCGTAGTCGCGATGCGTCCCCGGCGGCACGCAGATAAAGGCATTATCGGGAAATTCCGCCGCCGTCGCGGCGAAGGCTCCGAATACGGTCCTGCTCAACCCATCTCCTCCGGCGGCCTTTGCTTGAGAAACGGCCGCTCGGCAGTCAGCCTAGCAGCGACGGCGCGGGCGGCAAGGGGTTCGGCTCACCGCCACAACAGCAGCAGCGCCAGCATCAGGCTGCCGAAGCCGATCCTGTACCAGGCGAAGACGCCGAAGCCGTTGCGGCTGACGAAGGCGACCAGCTTCGACACAACCAGCGCCGCCGCGACGAATGCCGTGGCGAAGCCGATGCCGATCAGCAGCCAGTTGTCCGAGCTCAGCGCGCCGGCGTTCTTGTACGCGTCGTAAACGGTCGCGGCCAGCATGGTCGGGATGGCGAGGAAGAAGGAGAATTCCGTGGCCGCCGCCCGGTTCAGGCCCAGCACGCGCGCGCCCATGATGGTGGCGCCCGAGCGCGACACGCCGGGGATCATCGCCAGCACCTGGCAGAAGCCGATCTGCAGCGCCAGCTTCCAGTCGATGCTGTCGATATCGGCCACGCGATCGCTGGTGAAGCGCTTCTCGATCAGCAGGATCAGGAAGCCGCCGACGATCAGCGACACGCAGACCACCACCGGATCGAACAGCACCGACTTGATGAAGCCGTGCAGCAGCACGCCGAACACCACCGACGGGAGGAAGGCCAGCAATATGTTGGTGGCGAAGCGCCAGGCGCGCGGATCGTGCGTCAGCCCCAGCAGGGTGTTGAGCAGCCGCCGCGAATAGACCATGCACACGGCCAGAATGGCGCCGAGCTGGATGACGATCTCGAACACGCGTCCCGGCGGGCCGTCGAAGCCGAACAGCTCGGCGAACAGGATCAGATGCCCGGTCGAGGATACCGGAATGAACTCGGTCAGACCCTCGATCAGCCCCAGCGCCAGGGCCTCGATCAGCGTGCGCAGATCCATGTCGATGCTGCCTCAGAACCTGTTGCGACTGGAGAAGCCCTTGGGCGGCAGGCGGCCGGCCTGGGCGCGGCTGCCGATCCAGTCGCGCAGATCGGTCTCGGTGCGCACCCGGTTGTCGCCGGCGGCCCAGCTCAGGCCTTCCTTGCGGTTGAACGCCTTGGCGTCGGACAGCCCGCCATCCTTGTATTTCTGCAGGATGACGCCGCGACCGCGCGCCATCTCCGGCACTTCGGCCAGCGGGAAGATCAGCAGCTTGCGGTTGACGCCGACCACCGCCACCGAATCGGCGTCGTCGGGCACGACGCGGCACACCGCCGCCTTCTCCTTGCCGTTAACGTTGAGCACCTGCCGGCCGTTGCGCGTCTGCGCCACCACCTCGTCCTCCGGCGCGATGAAGCCGCGGCCGGCGCTGGAGGCCAGCAGCAGCCGGCGCCCGCCCTTGAACACCATGAGATCGACGATGTCCTGCTCGTTGCCGAGATCGACCATCAGCCGCAGCGGCTCGCCCTGGCCGCGCCCGCCCGGCAGCTTGTCGACCGCCAGCGTGTAGAAGCGGCCGTTGGTGCCGAACACCAGCAGCTTGTCGGTGCTCATCGCATGCAGCGCGAAGCGGCCCTCGTCGCCTTCCTTGAACTTCAGCTCCGCGTCGGGCGGCAGGTGCCCCTTGGCGGCGCGGATCCAGCCCTTGGCCGAGCAGATCACCGTCACCGGCTCGCGCTCGATGAAGGCGTCGATCGGCACCACCACCGCGCTCGGCGCCTCGGCGAGCTCGGTGCGGCGCTTGCCCAGCGCCGTCTTCGGCCCGAACTTCTCCTTCAGCGCCTTCACTTCGGCCGCGATCGCCGCCCAGCGTTTGGCCTCGTCGCGCAGCAGGCCCTTGAGCGCCTTGCCCTCGGCCGTCAGTTTCGCGTGCTCGCCCTTGATCTCGAATTCCTCGAGCTTGCGCAGGGCGCGCAGGCGCATGTTGAGGATCGCCTCGGCCTGGTTCTCGGTGAGCTTGAAGCGCTTGACGATCACCGGCTTGGGCTCGTCCTCGCGCCGGATGATCTTTATCAACTCGTCGACGTTGAGATAGGCGATGAGGTAGCCATCCAGCACCTCCAGCCGCCGCTCGATCGCGCCCAGCCGGTGCTTCGAGGTCCGCACCAGCACGTCGTGGCGATGGTCGAGCCAGGCCTGCAGCGCCTCGCGCAGGCTCATCACCCGCGGCACGTTCTTCGCATCGAGCACGTTGAGATTGAGCGATATGCGCACTTCCAGGTCGGTCAGCCGGAACAGCTGCTCCATCAGCACGTCGGCCGGCACGTTGCGGCTCTTCGGCACCAGGACCAGCCGCACCTCGTCGGTCGATTCGTCGCGCACGTCGTCGAGGATCGGCAGCTTCTTGGCGTTGATCAGCTCGGCGATCTTCTCGATCAGCCGCGCCTTCTGCACCTGGTAGGGAATCTCGGTGACGACGATCTCGTACTGGCCCTGCGCCAGCTTCTCCTGGCGCCAGCGCGCCCGCAGCCGGAACGAGCCGCGGCCCGTGCGATAGGCCTCGACGATGGCCGCCCGCGATTCGGCCAGCACGCCGCCGGTGGGAAAATCCGGCCCCGGCACCAGATCGGCCAGCTTGTCGGCCGTCGCCTTGGGGAACTTGATGAGATGGCCCAGCGCATCGCACAGCTCGCCGACATTGTGCGGCGGGATCGACGTCGCCATGCCGACGGCGATGCCCGAGGCGCCGTTGGCCAGCAGGTTGGGAAACGCCGCCGGCAGCACCACCGGCTCGCTCTCCTCGCCGTCGTAGGTCGGCCGCAGATCGACCGCGTCGGCGTCGATGTCCTGCAGCAGCAGCTGCGCCACCGCGGTCAGGCGCGACTCGGTGTAGCGCATCGCCGCCGCGTTATCGCCGTCGATGTTGCCGAAATTGCCCTGCCCGTCGATCAGCGGATAGCGCACGGCGAAATCCTGCGCCAGCCGCACCAGCGCGTCGTAGACGGCCTGGTCGCCATGCGGATGGTATTTGCCGATCACGTCTCCGACGACGCGGGCGCATTTCTTGAAGCCGCTGCCCGGATCGAGCCGCAGCTGCATCATGGCGTAGAGCAGCCGCCGATGGACCGGCTTCAGCCCGTCGCGCACGTCGGGCAGCGAGCGCGCCATGATGGTGCTGAGCGCGTAGGACAGGTAGCGCTCGGACAGCGCCTCGGCTAAGGGAACGCCGCGGATTTCTCCGCCGGCGGCTTGCGCGGATTTGGCCATGATCTCCGGAAACGGCTATGCGATTGAATTACCATATATAGTAGCCGAACCCGGCAGACGGTCAACGAATCGCGTGCGCACGGCCGGCAGCGTCTTGTTGTGCGGCCAGAAAACGTGGCGTTCGAGAAAGTGTCCGGTCAGCGCCAGCCCCTGTTTCAGTTCGTCCGCCGGCACCGCGGACAAATCGGCACCGGCCAGCAGGAAGGGCGGCAGGGGCAACAGCTTGCCCTTGTAAGGTTTTGCCGCCGCCGCCGTCACCGCCCGTCCGGTGCGCGGCGAGACGAAGGCCAGCCCGTCTCTCTCGCCGGTCAGCGCGCAGCTTTCGAGGTCGAGCCCGAAGCCCAGCTCCTGCAGCAGGCCGAGCTCGAGCTTGACGTAGATCGCCGGCCACGCTTCCGCCGCCATCGACGTCAGCAGCGCCTGCAGCCCGGCATAGGCCGCCGGATGCGGCTCGCGTTCGGGCAGCGCGCCCTCGGCCACGGCGCAGGCCGACAGCAGCCCGTCGAGCCGCAGCGCATCATCCATCAGAAGCGCTGCGTGCGGCGTGATCATTTCGGCCGTGAAGCTGCCCAGCTGTTCGGCCAGCCGCCCGCGCCAGACGACGCGCAGATGGTTGCCCGGCTGGAACAAAGCCCGCGCCTTCGCCCCCGCCCCGCCATAGACCAGCCCGGCATGGCGTCCCTGGGTCGGCGTCAGCAGGGTCGCGACCGCCGCACTCTCCCCATGCCGCCGCCACTCCAGCACGATCGCCTCGTCGGTCCATTCCATGTCGTCGCGCGACCTTCCAGTTCACTGACGCATCACAGATCGTCATCCCGGGCGAGCACAGCGAGACCCGGGACCCATAACGCCGCTGCGACGCTAGCGGCCGCTGCCAGACTACGGCGCTATGCGCGTGGCGACCGGCGTCATGGGTCCCGGCTCGGCGCCGCTGCGCGGCTTGGCCGGGATGACAGTTTGGTTTCGGCCGCCCCGCCGCTCACGCATTCCAGTCCAGGCCCCATTCGCTGAAGCGTTCGGGGTCCTCGACCCAGTTCTCGCGCACCTTGACGAACAGGAACAGGTGCACGCGCCGACCCAGCATAGCCTCCAGCTCGCGCCGCGCCGCCTGGCCCAGCGACTTGATGCGCGCGCCGCCCTTGCCCAGCACGATCGCCTTCTGCCCCTCGCGCTGCACGTAGATCGCCTGGTCGATGCGCACCGAGCCGTCGTCGCGCTCGGTCCATTTCTCGGTCTCGACCGCGGTCGAGTACGGCACTTCCTCGTGCAGCTGCAGGAACACCTGTTCGCGCGTGATCTCCGCCGCCAGCAGCCGCTGCGGCAGGTCGGTGAGCTGGTCCTCGGGGAACAGATGCGGCCCCTCCGGCAGCTTCGCCGCCAGCGCCGCGCGCAGATCGGCGATGCCGTCGCCCTTGAGCGCCGACACCATGAACGTGTCGGTGAAGGCGCCGATCTCGTTGTAGCGTTGCGCCAGCGGCAGCAGCTCGGCGCGGGCGATGGCGTCGATCTTGTTCAGCACCAGCAGCGCGCGGCGTCCCTCGGCCTTTAGCTTCTCGGCGATCGCCAGAGTCTCGCCGTCGTTGGGCCGCTCGCAATCGACCACCAGCGCCACCACGTCGGCGTCCGACGCGCCCTGCCAGGCCGACGCCACCATGGCGCGGTCCAGCCGGCGGCGCGGCTGGAAGATGCCGGGTATGTCGACCATGACGATCTGCGCCCGGCCTTCCATGACGATGCCGACGATGCGGCTGCGCGTGGTCTGCGGCTTGGGCGAGACGATCGCCAGCTTGGCGCCGACCAGCGCGTTGAGCAGCGTCGACTTGCCGACATTGGGCGCGCCCAGCAGCGCCACGAAGCCGCAGCGCGTCGGTTCGGCCGGCGATTCCGGCTGCATCCCGGCCTCGCTCATTTCGTCAGCTCCGCGAGCAGTTTCGTCGCGGCATCCCGTTCGGCCTCGCGCTTGGTGCGGCCGACGCCGCGCGCCGGCGGCTTGCCTTCGACGACGACCTCGACGGCGAATTTCGGCGCATGCGCCGGCCCCTCGCGGCCGGTCTCGCGATATTCCGGCAGGGGGAGGCCGCGGCCCTGGGCCCATTCCTGCAGCAAAGTCTTGGCGTCGGCCGGCGCCTTGATCGCCGCCTCCAGTCGCGCCCGCCAGTGCCGGCGCACGAAGCCCGCCGCCGCCTGCAGCCCGCCGTCGCGATAGATCGCGCCCAGCAGCGCCTCGCAGGCATCGGCCAGGATGGTCGGCTTGGCGGCGCCGCCGGAGGCGCGCTCGTTGTCGGCCAGCCGCACGTGATCGCCCAGCCCGATCTCGCGCGCCACCTCGGCCAGCACGCTCGCCTTGACCAGGGCGGCGTGGCGCTTGGCCAGCTCGCCCTCGCTGTCGCCGGGGAAGTGCTCGAACAGCATTTCCGCCACCACCAGCGCCAGCACGCGATCGCCGAGGAATTCCAGCCGTTCGTTGCCGTGGGCGAAGCGCGCCTTGCGGCGGCGGTCGACGGCGCTGCGATGGGTCAGCGCCTCGTCGAGCAGTCCGGCATCGGCGAAGTCGTGGCCGATGGCCTTGAGCAGCGGTTCGGGAGAGGTAATCGGGCGGCGCACGGCGGTACTAGTCGATCGACTTGAACAGCCGGCCCCAGCGGATCGCGCCCGGCCATTTCCACACTTCCCACCAGGCGACGCGCCCGTCATGCGAGAAGAACACGAACTCGGCCCGCCCGATCAGGTTCTCCAGCGGCACGAAGCCTACGTCGGAGAAGCGGCTGTCCTGCGAGTTGTCGCGGTTGTCGCCCATGGCGAAGAAATGGTCCTCCGGCACCACGTAGACCTCGGTGTTGTCGTTCGACTGCGTGTCGGAGAACTCGAGGATGTTGTGGCGCCGTCCGTTGGGCAGCGTCTCGACGTATTGCTGGTGGCGCGGCTCGCCGGGCTCGATCCACGGCACGGTCAGCGCCCGCTTCACCGCCTCGCCGTTGATGTGCAGGATGCCGCCGATCACCTGGATGCGATCGCCGGGCAGGCCGACGATGCGCTTGATGTAGTCGGTCTTGTTGTCGTTGGGCTTGCGGAACACCGCCACGTCGCCGCGCTGCGGCGGATTGTAGAGGATGCGCCCTTCCCACAGCGGCGGCGAGAACGGCATCGAGAAGCGCGAATAGCCGTAGGAATACTTGGTGACGAACAGGTAGTCGTTGACCAGCAGGGTCGGCTTCATCGAGCCGGACGGGATCGAGAAGGGCTCGATCAGCACGGTGCGGAACGCCATGGCGATCAGCACCGCATAGATGAGTGTCTTGACCGTATCCTTGGTCGACGCCCAGAAACCCTCGTCCTGCTGCCTGCCTATCGCCATGAGGTACTCGCCCGCTTCCGCCACCCCGGCCGACCCCATTCCCGGGCCGCCGGACGCGCGGGATATAGCAGCAAAACGCCACCCTGTCTCGGTTTTGTGCGGGGTGGGGTATGGAGGGCGGGAAGGCCAAAAACGCCTAAGGCCCCTCTCCCCGCCTGCGGGGAGAGGGTGGGGCCCATCGCGTCAGCGATGGGAGGGTGAGGGGCAGCGCCGCCTGCACGCGACCACCCTTCCCCTGTCATCCCGGCCAAGGCCCGAAGGGCCGCAGAGCCGGGACCCATAACGCCGTCGCTACAACTGAACACTCTCGAACAGATCGCGCCACGCCGGATTGTCGCGCTCGATGAGCGCGATCTTCCAATCGCGGCGCCAGCGCTTGATCCGCTTCTCCTGAGCGATGGCCGCTTCGATGGACTCGAATTGCTCGAACCATACGAGCCGGGAAACGCCATGCTTCTTGGTGAAGCCGTCGGCGGATCCTTCGCGATGCTCGACAATTCGCCGCGACAGGTCGTTTGTCACGCCGACGTAGAGCGTCCCATTGGGCCGGCTCGCGAGCATGTAAACGAAAAACTGCCGCTCCATTCTGGCTCCGTCGATGGACCAACCACGGTTATGGGTCCCGGCTCTCGCTGCGCTCGCCCGGGATGACAGCATTGCTTCCTGTCATCCCGGCCAAGGCCCGCAGGGCCGCAGAGCCGGGACCCATAACGCTGTGCGCAAGGCAATCAGGCAAATTCATGAAACGCCGCCATCCCATCCCTCACCCCCACGACAGCACCGCCGCCGCCAGCGCCGCGTAGCGCCCGACCTTGGCGATGGCGACCAGCAGCACGAACAGCCACAGCTTCTCGCGCATGACGCCGGCCACCAGCGTCAGCGGATCGCCGACGATCGGCAGCCAGCTCAGCAACAGGGACCATCGCCCGTAGCGCCGATACCAGTCCTGCGCCCGGGCCAGCGCGGCGGGGCCGACCGGAAACCACGGCCGGCCGGAGAACCGCTCGATGCCCCGCCCCAGGAACCAGTTGACCACAGCGCCCAGCACGTTGCCGACGCTTGCCGCCGCCAGCACCGCCAGCGGCGGATAGCCGTGCAGCAGCGCGGCCGTCACCACCGCTTCCGACTGCAGCGGCAGCACGGTCGCCGCTGCGGCGGCCGACAGGAACAGCGAAAGATAAACCCCAAGATCGATCATGCGCCGCCGACCATGCCCGCCGATCGGCCGCGCGTCACGCGCCGTGAAATGTCGAGCGCTCGAACCGTTCCGCTAAACCGCCTCGATCACCACAAACGCCTGCGCCAGCGGAAAATCGTCGGTGATCGTCAGGTGGATGCGCGCGGTCTTTCCTTCCGGCGTGATCGCCTGCAGCCGCGCCAGCGCGCCGTTGGTCAATGCAATCGTCGGCTGGCCGGTCGGCAGGTTGACCACGCCCATGTCGCGCCAGAACACGCCCTTGCGCAGGCCGGTCCCCAGCGCCTTGGCGCAGGCTTCCTTGGCGGCGAAGCGCTTGGCGTAGGACGCCGCCCTTGCGGCGCGGCGGTCCGACTTGCGCCGCTCGATGTCGGTGAAAACCCGATTGAGGAAGCGCTCGCCGTGGCGCTCCAGCGTCTTTTCGATGCGGCGGATGTCGATCAGATCCGAGCCCAGGCCGATGATCACCGCGCCTCCGCCTTCCCCGCTTCGAGCCCGCGCGCCGCATCCATCGCCTGGCGCATGCGTCGGATCGATTCGTGCAGCCCGACGAAGATCGCCTCGCCGACCAGGAAATGGCCGATGTTCAGTTCCATGATCGAGGGGATCGCCGCCACCGGCCCGACCGTGTCGTAGGTCAGCCCGTGCCCGGCATGGCATTCCAGCCCCAGCGCCTGCGCATGCTGCGCCGCCGCGACGATGCGTTCGAGATGCCGCGCCCGCTCCTCGCCCTGCGCCTCGCAATAGGCGCCGGTATGGATCTCGATCACCGGCGCGCCGAGCCTCTTCGCCGCGTCGAGCTGGCGCGGATCGGCCTCGATGAACAGCGACACGCGGATGCCGGCCTCGCTCAGCCTGGCGATCATCGGCGCCAGATGGTCGTGACCGCCGATGGCGTCGAGCCCGCCCTCCGTGGTGCGCTCCTCGCGCTTCTCCGGCACGATGCAGGCGGCATGCGGCCTGGCGCGCAGCGCGATCTGCAGCATCTCGTCGGTCGCCGCCATCTCGAAATTCAGCGGCAGGTCGATCTCCCGGCTCAGCCGCTCGATGTCGAAATCGGAGATGTGCCGCCGGTCCTCCCGCAGATGGGCGGTGATGCCGTCGGCGCCCGCCTCGGCCGCCAGCCGCGCCGCCCGCACCGGATCGGGATGCAGCCCGCCGCGCGCGTTGCGGATGGTGGCGACGTGGTCGATGTTCACTCCAAGCCGCAATCTGCCGCCCATGCTCCCTCTCCTCAGCTCCGCGTGCGCTCGACCGCGTTGATCGCCTTGTTGGCGCGCAACGCGGCGATGATGTGGCTGAGATGCTTGACGTCCGCCACCTCGACGTCGATCAGCATGTCGAAATAGTCCTCACCGCGGCTGACGATTTTCAGATTGCTGATATTCCCGTGATCCTTGGCGATGACGCTGGCGACGCTTGACAGGCTGCCGGGCTCGTTGACCAGCGTCAGGCGCAGCCGACCGACATGGCGCTCGCCGCCGTCGACGCCGGCCTCCCAGCTGACGTCGACCCAGCGCTCCGGCATCTGCGCGAAGCTTTCCAGCGTGTCGCAGTCGATGGTGTGGATGGTGACGCCCTTGCCGGTGGTCACGATGCCGACGATGCGGTCGCCCGGCAGCGGGTGGCAGCAGCGCGCGAAATGCACCGCCATGCCGGGGATCAGCCCCTGGATGCCGACCGTGGCGCGGCCGCTCCTGTCCTCGCCGTTGGGCTTGGCCTTGCTCTTGCCGAACAGGCGGGCCAGCGGCTTCTTCTTTTCCTCCTTGATGCCGGGATAGACCGCGACCAGCACCTCGCGGTCCGACACCAGCCCCGCGCCCACCGCGGCGACGAGATCGTCGGCGCTCGACTGCTTCAGCACCGGCGCTGCGTTCTCCAGCCCCTTGTCGGTCAGTTCGTAGCCAGCCTCCTTGAAGGCGCGCTGCAGCATCGAACGGCCGAGCTGAAGATACTGCTCGCGCTGGCGGGTGCGCAGGTAGCGGCGAATGGCCGCCCGCGCCTTGCCGGTGACGACGAAGCGCTCCCAGGTCGGCGACGGCGCGTTTGCCTTCGAGGTGATGATCTCGACCTGGTCGCCGTTCTGCAGCTCGGTGCGCAGCGGCACCATGCGGCCGTTGACGCGGGCGCCGATGCAGGTGTCGCCGACCTCGCTGTGCACCGCATAGGCGAAATCGACCGGCGTCGCCCGCCGCGGCAGGTTGATCAGGTCGCCCTTGGGCGAGAAGCAGAACACCTGGTCCTGGAACATCTCGAGCTTGGTGTGCTCGAGGAATTCCTCCGGCGTCGAGGCGTTCTCGAGAATGTCGAGCAGTTCGCGCAGCCAGCGATATTGCTTGCCGTCGGTCGCCACGCCCTGCTTGTACGACCAGTGCGCCGCCACGCCGCGCTCGGCGAAATCGTGCATCTCGCGGGTGCGGATCTGGATCTCCAGCCGCTGCTGGCCGACGCCGAACACCGTCGTGTGCAGCGCCTTGTAGCCGTTCGGCTTGGGATTGGAGATGTAGTCCTTGAAGCGTCCGGGCACGACGCGGAAGGCGCCGTGGATGACGCCCAGCGCCTGGTAGCATTCGGGCGTCGTGTCGACGATGATGCGGAAGGCGACGATGTCGGAGAGCTGCTCGAGCGAGACGTGCTTGGTCTCCATCTTGCGCCAGATCGAATGGGGCGATTTCTCTCGCCCCTCGATCTCCGCCTTGACCCACTGGTCGGCCAGCGTCTTGCGCAGATCCTCGATGATCGCCGGGATCGCCGCGTGCCCTTCCTCGCGCAGGAACTCGAGGCGGCGGGTCAGCGATTCGTGGGCCTCGGGATTGAGTTCCGCGAAGGCCAGATCCTCCATCTCGTCCTTGAGCTGCTGCATGCCGATGCGTGCCGCCAGCGGGGCGTAGATCTCCATCGTCTCGCGCGCGATGCGCTTGCGCTTCTCCGGGTCCTTGATGAAGCGCAAGGTGCGCATGTTGTGCAGCCGGTCGGCCAGCTTGACCAGCAGCACGCGGATGTCCTCCGACATCGCCAGCAGCAGCTTGCGGAAATTCTCCGCCTGCTTGGTGCGGTCCGACTGCAGCTCCAGCCGCGACAGCTTGGTGACGCCGTCGACCAGGCGGGCGATCTCGCCGCCGAACAGCCGGCTGATGTCGTCGAGCGTCGCCACGGTATCCTCGACCGTGTCGTGCAGCAGCGCCGTCACGATCGAGGCGCTGTCGAGCTTCATGTCGGTGAGGATGCCCGCGACCTCGATCGGGTGCGAGAAGTACGGATCGCCCGAGGCGCGGGTCTGCGCGCCGTGGACTTTCATCGTGTAGACGTAGGCGCGGTTGAGCGTGTCCTCGTCCGCGTTGGGATCGTAGGCCTTGACGCGTTCTACCAGTTCGAACTGGCGGATCATGTCCCGCTCAACCTTCCTTCTGCGCGTTGCCTGCGTCGCCTCTCGGCTTGCGGCAGCGGCGGCTCGGTCGGCCGGGAAAGTGGGAACGCACTCTGCCGGCGGCCGCCGCACGCGGCCGCCGCGTTACGATGCCTAGATCTGCTCGCCGCTGCCGGCGGCCTCGTCGTCGATCTCGAGCGTCTCCTTCTCCGGCTCCGGCGGCTGCGCCGCCAGGGTCGCCGCGAGCTGCTGCTCGAGTTCCAGCAATTCCTGGCCCTCGTCCGGTTCGTCGACCTCGGCATGCTTCTGCATGCTCTTGATCAGCGAATCGTTGAGGACTTCCGTCGACACCGTCTGCTCGGCGATCTCGCGCAGCGCCACGACGGGATTCTTGTCGCGATCGCGATCGATCGTCAGCTGGGCGCCGGCCGAGATGTCGCGCGCACGCTGCGCGGCGGTCATCACCAGATCGAACCGGTTGGGGATCTGCTGGACGCAGTCTTCGACCGTTACACGAGCCATTTCTTCACCTTGACCAGAGACTTAGGATCATTCCTGAACGCCCAGAATATAGGCGCCGCCGCGCCAAACGCAACGATATTGCCCGGTTATGGCGTCGCACCCGGCGCATTGCTGCCGCCCCGCAGCAAGCGGATGGCGCCGCCCGGCGGCAGCGCCGCCAGCATCTGCGCCGGCGTTCGCCCGTCCACCGGATGCTGCCAGTCCGGCGCGATGGCCAGCAGCGGCCGCAAAACGAACGCACGTTCGTTTAATCTCGGGTGCGGCAGGATCAGCGAGTAGCCCGACAGGTCGACGGCAGGACCCACGACGGCGTCACGGTTTTGAGATACCGCGTCTTCTGGCACCGGGAGAGGGTCGGTCGGGGGCGAACGGGCCTCGACTAGGGGGTGAGTCGACCCCGGCGAGGGGGTCTTGCCACAATTCAGAATCGCCAGAAGATCGAGGTCGAGCGGCCGGGCGGCGTTAGGGACCGAGCGGACCCGGCCAAATTCAATTTCTATTTCATGCAATATTTTCAGAAGACTGCGAGGCGTTTCTGATGTCGATACGCAGATCGCGGCGTTGACGAACCAGTTCTGGTCGCTTTTCGGCACCGGCTCGGTCTCGAACCACGGCGAGCGGGCCAACACCTTGATATTTCTCGCTTCCATTTTTTCCAGCGCGGCGATCAGCGTCTGCAGCGGCGGTCCATAACCGGATGTCAGGTTAGAACCCAGTGCGACGAGAAATCGCCTATTTTCAGTCGATTCGACTGGTTTATCGGCGTTTTGCATGGCATCCCTGCCCGGTGCGGGCTGGACTTGGGGCCGGCACCCGTGGTTCTGTTCGCCAGATATTGCCGGTGGCCAGGCGCGTCGCGCGCGGGCTGCAGACAGAAGGACACGACATGAAAGACCTTTTCTACCCCGATGAAAGGATTGGACTTTTCATCGACGGCGCCAATCTCTATTCGGCCGCCCGCTCGCTCGGATTCGACATCGACTACCGCCGCCTGCTCGGCCAGTTCCGCTCCCAGGGCCGCCTCGTCCGCGCCTACTACTACACCGCGCTGATCGAGGACCAGGAATATTCTCCCATCAGGCCGTTGGTCGACTGGCTTGATTACAATGGGTTTTCCATCGTCACCAAGCCGATCAAGGAATTCACCGACGCGACCGGACGGCGCAAGGTGAAGGGCAACATGGATATCGAGCTGGCGATCGACATGCTCGAAATGACCCCCGTGCTCGACCACGTCGTGCTGTTCTCCGGCGACGGCGATTTCCGCCGCCTGATCGAAGCGGTGCAGCGGCGCGGGCTGCGGGCGACGGTGGTCAGCACCATCAAGTCCTCGCCGCCGATGGTGGCCGACGAGTTGCGGCGGCAGGCCGACAATTTCGTCGAACTGGCCGATCTGGCGCCGATGATCGCGCGCCAGGGCGAACGGCCGGCGCGGCCGCTGAGCAATCGCCAGCCCGATGCCGACGAGGACATGGACGACGACGGCGTGGTGCGTCGGGCGTAATCCATCGTGGCGATGCCGGCGATGGCGGATGCAGCGGTTCCGCCGCTGCCCGACCGCGACTGCCCGCTCTGCCCCCGTCTGGTCGCCTTCCGCCACGACAACCGGGCGAAATTTCCCGACTGGCACAACGCGCCGGTGCCGCCGTTCGGCGAGCTGGACGCGAGCCTGCTGATCGTCGGCCTGGCGCCGGGGCTGCGCGGCGCCAACCGCACGGCGCGTCCGTTCACCGGCGACTATGCCGGCGACCTGCTCTACGCCACCCTGCTAAAATTCGGCCTCGCCAAAGGGACCTACCGGCAGAGCCCGGACGACGGGCTGACCCTGACCGGCGCGCGCATCACCAATGCCGTGCGCTGCGTGCCGCCGCAGAACAAGCCCGAGCCGTCGGAATTCGTCCACTGCCGGCCGTTCCTGATCGCCGAGATCGCCGCCATGAAGCGGCTGAAGGCGATACTGGCGCTGGGCAAGGGCGCTCACGACCAGATCCTGCGGGCGCTGAACGTGAAGCCGGCCGGCGCCTATCCCTTCATCCACGGCCGCCAGCACCGCCTGCCGTCGGGCGTGCTTCTGGCCGACAGCTATCACTGCTCGCGCTACAACACCAACACCCGACGGCTTACGACGGAAATGTTCGAGACGGTGTTCGAGGCGCTGATGCCGGCGCTGCGCTGATGGGCGGGCCGTTCGACCACGCCGCGACCGTCGAACTGGCGCTGGCGCATTACCGCCAGCCGCATCGCTTCTATCACGACGCCGCTCATGTGCAGGAGATGATGGCGCTGGCTCGCGCCCTGTCGCTCGACCTGTCGCCAGCGGAGCAGCTTGCCGTGCTGTGGCACGATGCGGTCTACGTGCCCGGCGCCGACAAGGGCGTGAACGAGAGGCTGTCGGCGCGGCTGATGCGCGCGACGGCGGCGAACGGACCGGATTTCTTCGCCGCCACCGATTCCGACATCCTCGACACTGCCGAGCGCATCATCATCGAGACCATGCATGTCGAAGTACCCACGGCCGAGGCGGCGCGCGTGGTCGATCTCGATCTCTATCGTCTGGGCGCGCCATGGCCGGCGTTCGACCGCCACGCGCGCGCCATCGAGCGCGAGTTCCGCGTCCTGCACGCCTCGCCAGAAAAATTCTGGGCGGCGCGCGGCGGTTTCTACCGCTCAATGTTGCAGCGGCCGCATCTCTTCGCCACACCGCTGTTTCGCGAACGGTTCGAAGCCCAGGCGCGCGACAATCTCAACCGCGGCGCCGACGGCGGCCACGAATCCTGAAACCCGCCCTGCTCACGTCCGCGCGGCGGCTGAACCGGCCTCGCGCGGCGATCAACGCGGCGCAAGCGTGCGGATACAGGCGACGAGGTCCGCTATCTCGTCCCGCGTCATGCTGAAATCGGGCATGGTCGGGTGCGAGGTCGACAGCCAGGCGGCAAGGCGTCGTTCGTCCGACCTCCCGGGGTCGGCGGCGATCGACGGGAAACTCGGGGCGGTGTCGATCTTCGTCCCGGTCCCCGAAGCATCGATGACGTGACAGGACGTGCACCATGACCTGGCGATCTGCTGTCCGCGCTGCGCATCCGCCGCAGCCACGGGTAGCGCCTGAGTCAGCACAAGCACGAAGAGGCCGCTGGCGATCAGCGTATGACCTGGTCTCGCAATTCGCATACCCCACCCCAACACCCTTGATCGACCCGACCGGCACGGCCATCACGATCTGACGGCGCAACTCGCGCATTCACTCTGCGCCTGCGCCATTTCTCTTTCAAGGCAATCTCGCAATACAATCTCGTTGTCGTGCCCACGGCACGCAACTAGCCGAGCTTCCTGATCAGCGCCTGCGCGGCGGCCGGGTTGCGCAGCTTGGCGCCGGAGATGAAATAGGCGAAGACGTCGCCGCGTCTGGCCGAGTTCTTCAGTTGCCGGGCGAAGCTATCGAGCTCCTTGCCGGTGACGCCGGTCTTCAACCTTTCCTGCGTCGCCATCAGCCGCGCATAGGTGAAATCGGCCGTGGGCTGGTCGATCTCGGGAAATTCCTCGTCCTGGGCATGCACGATCGCCACTCCATGCTTCTTGGCCAGATCGTAGAAGGCCCTGGTGGCGAAGGTCGGGCTGCGCACCTCGATCGCATGGCGCAGAACGAGGCCATCCTGCTTCCTGGGCAGCAATTCGAGAAAGGCGGCGAAATCGTCGGGATCGAACTTCTTGGTCGCCATGAACTGCCAGTTGACCGGCCCCAGCTTCCGGCCGAGCTCGGTCAGCCCCTGCTCCATGAATTTTCTAATCGAGGGACCGGCCTCGGCCAACACGCGGCGATTGGTGCAGAAGCGCGACGCCTTGACCGAGAAAACGAATCCGTCCGGGGTTTCGTCGCGCCATTTGCGCCAGCTGTCGGGCTTGAAGGTCGAGTAGTAGGTGCCGTTGATCTCGATAGAGGTCAGCGCCCGCGACGCGTATTCCAGCTCGCGCTTGTGCGGCAAATCGTCGGGATAGAACACGCCGCGCCAGGGCTCGAAGGTCCAGCCGCCGA
>JBFWZG010000026.1:9348-30575 GCA_050185515.1 Reyranellaceae bacterium | reverse complement strand
ACCGGGCCGGCCGGCTGGAGGTGGCGCTGGTCTCGCAGTCCCGCCTGGTCGAGTTGCGCACCGACCCCACCGTGCTCACCCCCGGCACCATCCTCCTCGCCCGCTGCCAATCCCCTTCGCCGGATGGGACGGCGATGTTCGTTGATATCGGCGGCGGGAAGGCGGGGTTCCTGCGGGTTGCCGACATGATCGGTGGCGCGGCGGACCGGCCGCAGGCGGGCGATCCGGTGCTGGTTCAGATCGCGCGGGCGGCAAGCGAGGACGGCAAGGGGCCGCGGCTGAGCATGAAGCTGGCGCTGCCGGGGCGCTTCGTGGTGCTGCGGCCGCAGGAAACCGGCGTCGCCTTGTCGGAGCGCATAGAGGACGACGGCGTGCGCGGCAGGCTGGCGGTGGGGTTGGGCGATCTGGCGGCCGAGGCGGGCATCACGGTGCGCACGGCGGCGGCGGAGATCGACGTCGACGTACTGCGCGAGGAGGCGTTCCGGCTGGCGGCAGGCTGGGACCGCATCCGCGCCCAGGCGCTGACGGCGCGGCCGCCCAGCGTGCTGTCGGCGCCGGACGATGCGCTGGCCGAGGCGGTGCGCGAAACCGGCTATCGCCTGCAGCGCGTCGTCGTCGCCGAACCGCGCCTGGTGCGCGCGCTCGAGGCGCTGCGCGAGATGCACGGGGATCGGTTCGCCGTCGAGGTCATGGCAGGCGATCCGCCGGCCTTCGACCTGCACGATCTCGACGCGCAGATCGATCAGGCGCTGGCGCGCGAGGTGGCGCTGCCCGGCGGCGGCTCGATCGCCATCGAAACGACGCGGGCGCTGACGGCGATCGACGTCGACAGCGGCAGCGCCCGCAATGCGCTGGCGGTCAATCTCGAAGCGGCCGAGGTGATCGCCCAGCAGTTGCGCCTGCGCAACATCGGCGGCGCCGTGCTGATCGATTTCATCACCCTGCGCCAGGCGGCGGACCGCGACCGCGTACTGGGCCGGCTGGCGCTGCTGCTGGCCGAAGATCCGCTGCCGAGCCAGGTCGTTGGCTGGACGCGGCTGGGGCTGGTCGAGATGACGCGCGCGCGCCGCGGGCCGACCCTGGCGTCGGCCATTGGCGGCGCCGGTCAGCGATAGCTGACGATCTCGTACTCGATGCCGTCGGGATCGAGGAAGTAGAACCGGCGGCCGGGATCGTAGTCGCCATGCGAGAACGGCTGCAGCCCGGCCGCAACGACGCGCGCCTCCGTGGCGTCGAGATCGTCGACCTCGATGCCGATATGGTTGAGCGGCTGGCCCTTGGCGAAGTCGGACTCGCCATAGGCGCCGTCGCGGCCGGTATAGAGGGCGAGATAGTGCCGGTCGGCGCCGACATGGATGGTGCTGCCGCCGTCGCGCGCCTCGCCCTGCCAGCGTATGTGCCAGCCGAACAGATCCTGCATCAGCCGCGCCGTGCGTGCGGGATCGCGGACGGTGACGTTGACATGCTCAAGTCTCAGCGAGGCCATGGCGGATACTCCTTGCTCCTATTCGTTTCCGGTCTTGCCGTTTGTCAGGCATACGACCTCAAGTTAAGTTGAGGTCAAGCTATTAATCGAGGAGACTTCCATTGCCCCAATCGCCCCTGCTGACGATCGGCGAGCTGGCCCGGCGCACCGGTCTGTCCGTTTCCGCCATCCGCTTCTACGAGGCGCGCGGCCTGGTGCACCCGATCCGCACCGCGGGGAACCAGCGCCGCTTTCCGCGCTCGGATCTGCGCCGGCTGTCCTTCGCGCTGATCGCGCAACGCCTCGGCCTGTCGATCGCCGAGATCGAGGCGGAGCTGGCGACGCTGCCGGACGGGCGGGCGCCGACGCAGAAGGACTGGCGGGCGATCAGCACGCGGCTGCGCGGGGCGCTCGAGGCGCGCATCGCGATGCTGGAGCGCACGCGCGATCTGCTGGACGGCTGCATTGGATGCGGCTGCCTGTCGCTGAGGAACTGCGCCCTCTACAATCCCAATGACCGGGCGGCGCGGGCAGGGGCCGGCCCGCGGTTTCTCCTTGGCGACAAGGCGTCGGATTTCAAATGATCGAACGCGTTGGGACTTGAGGGATGCGGCGAACGGATTCAGGATGGCCGCCACCATGAGCAAGTCTCCCCGCCTGCGCCTCGTCAAGCCCGCCGCCTGCCCGATCTGCGGCAAGGAGCAGGTGGAGCCCTTCCGGCCGTTCTGCTCCAAGCGCTGCGCCGAAATCGACATGGGGCGCTGGCTGAAGGGGGGCTACGCCATTCCGGGCGAGCCGGTTCCGGAGGACGGCGGCGGCAATGGCGAGGACCAGCGCTGAAAGCCCGAGACCGACCGTCAAGCATCGGAAAGCAATGGGTTTTTCGTCGTTCTCTGCATGCTGGACAGTGTCCGGCATCTCCATTATAAGCGGGCGTCCCAAGCGGGACCGCGTCGGCTTCAGGCCGGGCGTCGTCGATGTGCCCAGGTAGCTCAGTTGGTAGAGCATGCGACTGAAAATCGCAGTGTCGGTGGTTCGATTCCGCCCCTGGGCACCATTTTCCTCCTGACGGTAATATCCAGCATTCTGCTTATCGCCTTCGTGCGATGGCGCATTACAAGCGCGGTTCCGGCGATGCGGTGACCTTCGCTATCGATCTTGCGAGACTGATGAGGTTTTAAGTTTGCCGACCTCGACTGACAGCATTGCGCTGTCACGCGTGTGATCGACCGCCTCGGCACCGACCCGTCCCGTCCTCCTGTCGCCTCTGCTAGAGTCGCACGCTAGGAAAGATTGCGGCAGGTCGGACGGTGGATGCGGAACAGGCGCCGCTGCGCAAGATAATCCATGTCGACATGGATGCCTTCTACGCCTCGGTCGAGCAGCGCGACAATCCAGCGCTGCGCGGCAAGCCGGTGGCGGTGGGCGGCGTGCGCGAGCGCGGCGTGGTGGCGGCGGCAAGCTACGAGGCGCGCAAGTTCGGCATCCATTCCGCCATGCCCTCGGTCACTGCGCGGCGGCGCTGCGCCGAGCTGATCTTCGTCAAGCCGCGCTTCGAGGTCTATCGCGCCATCTCGCGGCAGATCCGCGAGATCTTCGCGCGATACACCGCGCTGTGCGAGCCGCTGTCGCTGGACGAGGCCTATCTCGACGTGACGGAGAATCTCGCCGGCATGGCGACGGCGACCGAAGTGGCGCAGGCGATCAAAGCGGCGATCAGGGCGGAGACCGGCCTGACGGCTTCGGCCGGCGTCAGCTACAACAAGTTCCTCGCCAAGATGGCCTCGGGCGAGAAGAAGCCCGACGGGCTCTTCGTTATCACCCCGAGAATGGGCGCGGCCTATGTCGCGGGCCTGCCGGTCGGCAAGTTCCACGGCATCGGGCCGGCGACGGCTTCGCGCATGAACGGGCTGGGCATCCGCACCGGCGCCGATCTGGCGGCGCTGGAGTTGTCGTTCCTGCAGCGCCATTTCGGCAAGTCGGGACCGTACTACTACTGGCTGGCGCGCGGCATCGACGAACGGCCGGTGCGGGTCGACCGCATCCGCAAGTCGCTCGGGGCGGAGGTGACTTTCTTCGAGAACCTGACGCGGTTCGAGCCGGCGCGCGATGCGCTGCTGCCGATCGTCGCCAAGGTCTGGCGGCATTGCGAGGCGGGCGGTCTGCGCGCCCGCACCGTCACCTTGAAAGTGAAGTACGCCGATTTCGAGATCATCACCCGCCGCCGCAGCGAAGCCGCGCCGATCGCCGACGAGGCGACCCTGGCGCGGCTCGCCATCGAACTGCTGGGCGCGCTCTTTCCCATTCCCAAGGAGATCCGCCTGCTGGGGGTGACGGTTTCCTCGTTCGAAGGCCAGGCGAAGCGGGAAGCGCCCGCCGGCCAGCTGCCGCTGGGATTCTAGAGGAAGTCAGCCGAAGATGCGGCAGGCGACAAGCAGACGCAGCAGTCGTGGGATCGCCAGCACCTTGTCGGAAGCGTAATAGGTCTGTTCGGTTACGCCGCGGAAGTCGCGCTTGTGCTCGGCATGGCCCTGCAGATTGTAGATCCAGCGATTGAAGGCGCGGTTGCGGTAGGCGAAGCGGAACCACAGGCTGACCAGCCGGTTGCAGCGGAAATCGGCGTCGGCGATGTCGGCCAGCGGCGACAGGCCGAGAAAGAGATGGCGTTTGCCCTCGCGCTGGAACTGCTCGATGGCGACGCGGGTGATGGCATGGCCGGCCTTAAGGTCCGCTTCGGGAAGCCGGCGCTTGAACGAGGTCGAATAGCCGATCACTTCGCCTTGCTCGTAGACCGGATCGAAGAAGCCCAGCGCCACCAGCCTGCCGTCGCGATCGAAGGTGAAGAACCGGCGCACGTCGACCTCGTTCTCGAGGCTGAACGGCCGGTTGAGGAACACTACCTCGCGCCGCTTGATTGACCGCGTGTTGCGCCAGGCGTCGGACAGGGCCTGGACTTCCCGGCCGTCCAACTCCTCCAGGGCGCATTCGCGGGTGACGTAGCCGCGCTTCTGCATGCGGTTGGTGGCCATGCGCAGGTTGCGCTTTTCCTTGCCGTCGAAGCTGTAGGTCGGCAGATCGAGCCGCGTTTCGGTGCCCATTTCGTTGATCAGGAAGCCGCGCGGCGCCAGCAATTCGGCGACCGGTCGCGACACCTGCCAGAAGCAGACGTCGCGATGCTGCGCGCGAAACCGGTCGATCAGGCCGGCGCGTTCCTCGGCGGGAGCGACCGGGTCGGAAAGCACCAGCGCCGTGCCGCCGACGCGCTTGAAGGCGAGAAACCCGCGCTCGTCGCCGAAATGCTCTAGACCGGGCTGGTAGGTGGCCGAATAGGCGAGGGTGAAGGAGCCGTGCTGACGCAGGAGGTTGCGGCGAATTTCGGGAGCGAGCGTCATGACGAAATCGATCGATGCGTCCAGATCGGGTGGTTGAGGATCGGGCCAGACATGGCCTGAGCGGCCGCAAGCATTCACTCGATGGCGGTCTTCTGCGGATGTGCGTGGCAAGGGACCGAATTCGCGCAAGCCCGGGGGCGTCGGTGAACGGTCACGTTCAGTTTGCCCTTTGGCCAGATGCTGAGCAGGGCCTCGACAGCGACGGAGTGCGACGGATCGGCGAGGGTGAAGCGGCACTGCTGACAGAGCGCGGCCACCATCAGCACCATCTCGACGGTCACCAGGCGCATGCCGGTGCAGGTATGGCCGCCAATGCCGAAGGGAAAATAGGCGAAACGCTGCATCTCGCCGGCGCGGTGCGGCGCGAAGCGCTCGGGATCGAATTTCAGCGGTTCGGCGAAGAAACGCGGATCGCGGTGGGTAACCCAGGGCATCGCCATCAGCCAGCCGCCCTTGGGTATCGCGTAGCCTCCAAGCTCGAAAGGCTCCATCGCCTCGCGGGTGAACAGCGACCATGTCGGCGGATAGAGCCGCATGGTTTCCAGCACCACCATTTCCGTATAGGCGAGGGCGCGCATGTCGCCTGCATTCGGCGCGCGTCCGCCGAGCACGGTTGCGACCTCGCTTTCGATCCTCTCAGCGACATCAGGCCGGTGCGCCAGCATGCAGATGATCCAGGCGAGCACCGCGGCGGTGGTGTCGTGGCTCCTGAACATCGTCACGGTCTCGTCCCGCGCGTCCTTTTCGGTCATCGCGGGCGCTCCGCTCTCGGGATCGACGGCGCGAAGCAGGATGGCGAGGAGATTGTCGTTCTCGGCGGTGGAACCGCGCTCGCGACGCACCAGATCCCAGATTACTTCGTCGATCGCATCGATCGCGCGCCATTTGCGCCGCGCTTTCGGCGTCGGCAGCCAGCGCGGCAGTCGAACCATGGTGCGCATTTCGATCAGGAAGGCTTCGGAAATATGCCGCATGGCAGCGCGAAAATGCGGCGCTTCGGAATTGATATCGAGGCCAAAGAAGCTCTTCGCCATGATGACCATTGCCAGATCGGTCATCTCCGCGATGGCGTCGATCGATTCGCCATCCCGCCAGTTCGCGATGCGCTGCATGGTCTCGGCCACCGCCTTGTCGGCCAGCGCTGCAATGCGATTGGCATGAAAGGCCGGCTGCAGGAGGCGGCGCTGCTTGCGCCAGTGTTCGCCCTCGCTGGCCAGCAAGCCATCGCCCTCGATCTGCCCCATCACCATCCTCTGATATGGCAGCTTCTGGATCAGGTCGGATTTGGCAATCAGCAGTTCGCGCAGGAGATCCGGATGGTTCACGAGATAGGCGCGAAACGGTCCGACGGCGAAATACGCCATGTCGCCGTAGCGCCCAAGGTCGGTCATGAACTGCAGAATGTCGATCTGGCTGCGAATCGCATGCCGCGCGCCGAACGGGCCACCCCTCGGCCCCGGCGGCGTCCGCGCTGACGGCGTTGGTGTCATGATCGTTCCCCCTTCGATCACTACGCGCCTTTGTACTTATAGCATCTGAAGCCGCCTTCGGAAGAAAAGCGCCGGACGGCGGTACGAAGTTCAGGCGCGACGCCGATCGGCAAAGTCAGCTGGATCGATCGCGGTGAACAACCGACACCACCAGCTTTTCGCGCCGTCGCCGGGCGGCTTGCCCATATCGGCAAGCAACTGATCCAGATACGCGAACATGAACGGAGACGTGTAGTAGCCCAGTCCGCGCGCGACAGGTAACAGGCGACGCCGCAACGCAAGTTCATCGTCGATTGCTGCGTCCATGATGCGGCGGTCAGGGAGTCGCATGCGACCGGCGACGAGTTGCTCTATCCAACGCGCGCCAATTTCGGACAGCAACTGGCTGGCGCCGCCGCCGTTGTAGCCATTGAACGCCATGTCGGGAATCCCGGGGCACACGAGATATCGGTAAAGGCGAGGCACGCCATCCGTCCCGAAGAGCGCACTCTGTTGCGCGGCAGCCAGGAACGGGCATTGAAGGCGGAATCCGGTTGCGAAGACGACGGTCTGCGCCGGAATCACGGCGCCGTCCGCTGCGGCCACTCCCTCCGGCGTGAGGTCGACGACGCGGCCGACATGCAGGCCGATCTTGCCGCTGCGGACGGCGCGGAAATTGTCGTCCGGCGCGAAACCGAAACACGTCCCGATCGATTCGCGCAGCCGTATCTGCGGCCGCATCCGTTTCGACAACAAACCAAGTTGGCGTCCCAGCGCCCGTTCCGACGCCAACCAGTAGAGATCGACCAGACGCGGCAGCCGCTTGTGCAGGAACCGGCGCAGGCCGCGCATCGACGGATGGGGCAACCAGAACTCCGAAAAGCGCGACAGGATGAAATGCTTGGCATTGATCCCACCAGGCAGATAGCGCGGCACTTTCCAAGCGGTACGACTGCAGACCAGCGTGCAGCGTTTCGCCACTGGCAATGCTGCTTCCGCGATGTCGAGGGCCGACTTGCCGAAGCCGACGACCACGACGTCGCGTCCGCGGAGCCTGTCGATATCCAGTCCGCTGGAGTGATGTACGGCCCCGCCGGACGCTTCGAATGCCTCACGGCCGGGCAGAGCCGGAATATCGGGTTCGCTGAAGACGCCGTTGCACACGACGACGAAATCGAAAGCTTCGCTCCGCGTGCTGTCGTCGGGGCCAGTCACGGTCAGCAACCATCCGGGTCGCCCATCGGTCCGGCCTGTGATCCGGGTCACAGTGGTTTGCAGTTCGATATGGGAAGAAATACCATGGTAATCGGCGTAGGATCGCAGATAGCGGTGCATCTGCACGGCGTTGGGAAACTCGGGGTAGTCCTGCGGCATCGGAAAGTCGCTGAACGCATAACAGTCCCGCGGTGTTTGGGTGCGCAACCCCGGATAGTGGCGCTGCGGGCTCCAGACGCCGCCAATCTCCCGAGCTTTCTCGAAGACGCGTACCGTATTTCCGGCTGCCGCCAAGATGCGCGCCGTGACGAGCCCGCTAATGCCGGCTCCGACGATCGCTATTTGGATTGCGGCCATGAGAATGCAGGAATTGGCTGTGGCGGCATCGTCCATGGAACGCGGCAAGTCGATTTCTGCCGCGACTATTTAATGTGTTTCGATTCGGTACTTACTGGTCTGGGGTTCTTGTTCGCAAGTGCAGCGATTTTTCTACCAATGTTCGAGGGCGCCATACTATTGTTCTAATACCGCCGATGGGAAATTGAATCGGCGTGGGGATCTGGGGCGCCTCACATTGTTGGACTTACAAGCGGCATTTCGGTGCCGGCTGCGGGGGCGTGCGTAACACGGTTGCGCAACCGCGGAGTTAGGGGGTTGAGATGACACAGCGCGTTGCGGAAAACGAACCATTGGCCATTGTCGGCATCGGCTGCCGCCTGCCTGGAGGAGTGGCTTCGCCTGCCGAGTTCTGGAATCTCCTGAAGCAGGGCCGCTGCGGCATCCGCGAAATTCCGCCCGATCGCTGGAACGTCGACCTGCTGTACGACAAGAACCCCGGCGCCATCGGCAAGGCGCGCACCAAGTGGGGCGGCTTCATCGACGGCATCCGCGATTTCGACGCCGAGTTCTTCGGCATCTCGCCGCGCGAGGCCGAGGCAATGGATCCGCAGCAGCGGCAGCTGCTGTCGGTAGTGTGGGAGGCGTTCGAGGATGCCGGCATCGCCGCCGATCGCGTCAAGGGCTCGAACGGCGCCGTCTTCGTCGGCGTCTCCGGCACGGACTACACGCAGATCCAGCGCTTCCGTCGCACCGGTGAGAACGTCCACGCCGGCACCGGCGGCGCGATGAGCATCATCGCCAACCGCATCTCGCACAAATTCGATCTCAAGGGACCCAGCGCGGCAGTCGATACGGCCTGCTCCTCGTCGCTGGTCGCCACCGACATGGCCTGCAACGCCATCTGGAGCGGCGTCAGCGATATCGCCATTGCCGGCGGGACCAGCGCGCTGCTCGATCCCGGCGTGTTCATCAACTTTTCCAAAGCCAACATGATGTCGCCCACCGGGCGCATCCGCACCTTCGATGCCGATGCCGACGGCTACGTCCGGGGCGAGGGCGCCGGCGCCGTCATCATCAAGCGGTTGTCGCATGCGATCGAGGATGGCGATCACGTCTATGCTGTGCTGCGCTCGACCTGCGTCAACCAGGACGGCCAGACCAGCACCATCACCGTGCCCAGCGCCGAGGCCCAGTCCGAGATGCTGAGCGAGGCGTGTCGCCGCGCGGGGCTGACGCCGTCCGACGTGGACTATGTCGAGGCTCATGGCACCGGCACCCCGGTGGGCGATCCGATCGAGGCCACCGCCATCGGCAAGGTGTTCGGCGTCGAGCGCAACCGCCGTCGCGCCATCATCGTCGGCGCCGGCAAGACGAATACCGGCCATCTGGAATCCGCCGCCGGCATCACCGGGCTGATCAAGACCGCTCTTTGCCTCGAGCAACGCGAGATCCCGCGCAACATCAACTTCAAGCGCGCCAATCCCAATATTCCGTTCGACGATCTCGGCCTCAGCCTGCCGCTCGAACATTCGGCCTGGGCGGCCGACTCCGGCCGGCCGCGCCGCGCCGCCGTCAACTCGTTCGGTTTTGGCGGCACCAACGCCTGCGCCGTGCTCGAGGAGGCTCCGAAGGCCAACGGGGCCTACGCCGCCAAGCGCCATCCGTACCGCAAGTACCATTTCATTCCCTTTGGCGCGCAAAGCGACAAGGCGCTGGCGAAGATCGCCGACAACCTCTCGGGTCACCTGAAGGCGCAGGGCGATCTGGCGAAATCCGTCCCGGAAATGGGCGCCAATCTCGCGTTGCGGCGATCGCATCTGACCTTCCGCGCCGCCGTGCTGGCGGAATCGCCCGAGGAGGTTGCCGCCAGCCTGCGCCGCGCGGCGCGCAGCATCGGCGCCGAAGACAAGCAGAAGCCGGAACCGGGCGTGATCCTGGGACGTCGCAGCGCCGATCAGCGCCTGGCTTTCGCCTTTGCCGGCCAGGGCGGCCAGTGGTGGGGCATGGCGCAGGGCCTGTTGCGGGAAGACCCTGTCTTCGCCGCCGTGGTGGACGAGTTCGACGCGCTCTACAAGGAGCAGTCGGGCTGGTCGATCAAGGAAGAACTGCTCAAGGGCAAGGCCGACAGCCAGATCAATCGCACGCTTTACACCCAGCCGGGTCTTTTCGTGCTGCAGATCGGCCTGGTTGCGCGCTGGCGCGCCTGGGGCATCGAGCCCGACATGGTCATTGGCCATTCCGTTGGCGAAATGGCAGCCGCGCATACGGCCGGGATTCTGTCGACCGCCGATGCCGCACGCATCATCTACGCGCGCTCGACCCTGCAGAGCCGCCTGGAAGGCAAGGGGGGCATCGCGACGGTGGCGCTGTCGCGCGAGGAGATGGAGGCCAATCTCTCCGACTGGGGGCTTACGCTCGTCGAGATCGCCGCGGTCAACGGTCCATCCATGGTCAACATCGCGGGCGACGTCGAGGCTCTCAATGACGCCGTGGAGCGACTGCGCGCCAAGTACGGCGAAGATTTTTTCGTGCGTGTGCTGAAGGTCGACTACGCGCCGCATTCGTTCCACATGGAGCCGTTGCGCGAGGAATTCCTGGCGGCGGTGGCCAACGTGCGGCCGAGTCCCAGCAAGGTGCCGATGATCTCGACCGTGTCGGGCCGCGTCACGCCCGGCCAGACGGTGGACGGCGTCTACTGGTGGCGTAACGCCCGCGACGCCGTGCTTTTCGAGCCCGCGCTGCGCGAGGCGATGCGCGCAGGCGCCACCGCCTTCGTCGAGATCGGGCCGCATACGAATCTGGCGGCGATGATCTCTGGCGTACTGGCGGAAACCGGCGGCACGGCGCTGACCGTGCCCTCGCTGAAGCGCGAGGAGCCGCACGACCGGACGTTGCTGTCGGGTCTGGCGACGCTGTACGTCAACGGCATCGAGCCCGACTGGCGCGCTTTCTATGGCGAGCATGTCGCGCGCGCAGCGCTGCCGCTCTATCCGTTCGAGGCCAGGCCGCACTGGATCGAATCCGAAGAGTCGCGCAATGCGCTCTATGCGCCGCGGCCGCATCCGCTGCTCGGCGGGCGGACTCTGGCGCCGACGCCGGTATGGGTGTCGGAACTGACCCTCGAGGAGCACAAGTTCCTGGCCGACCACGTCATCGACGGCTCGGTGGTGTTCCCCGGTACGGGCTATCTCGAGATCATGTTCGCCGCCGGGGTCGAGCTGTTCGGTGATGGCGCCATCGAACTGGAGAATGTCGAGATTCTCGAGGCGATGACCTTGACGAACGAGCGCAACGAGATGGTGCAGACGGTATTCGAGCCGTCACGCTCGCGCATTTCCATCTATAGCCGCCAGCGCGGCAGCAATCTCGACTGGACCCTGCGTGCGCGCGCGGTGCTGCGTTCGGTGCCCATGCTCGACGACCAGGGCGCCAGAGCGCCCAAGCCGCCTCGGGGCACGCCGGTAACGGCGGCCCAGCTCTATCGCCGCGTCGCTCGGCGCGGCTACGTGTACGGTCCCGATTTCCAGGGCGCGCGCAAGCTGTGGCATGGCAAGTCCAGCGCCGTCGCGCTGGTCGAGCGGCGCCACCTCGCCGGCAAGGAAATGCATTTCCATCCGGCGCTGTTCGATTCGGCGCTGCATGTCGGATTCGGCATCGATGCCGGCGTCGGCAGTGCAGCAACAGAGGACAAACTCTATCTTCCCGTGCGCATCGAGCGGGTCATCCTCAATCGCCGTCCGGTCGAAGGGACGCTGTGGTCGCTCAGCGATTCGGTCAAGATGGACGCATTCGGCTCGGTCACGGACGTGACGGTACTGGACGAAACGGGCAGGGTTCTGGTCCGCGTCGACGGATTCACCACCCGCGCCATTCCGTTCCGCGCCAAGAACGCGCCGAAAAGCGCCACGCTGCCGACGTCCTATCTGGTCGAGGAGTGGACGGAAACTGAACCGCGCCTGGCCGCCGGCGCCCGTCCCGGGCGCGGCCAGAACTGGCTGGTGTTCGCCGACGGCAAGGGGCTCGGATCGTCGATCGCGGACTCTCTCCGCAAGGCCGGTGCGCGTTGCGCGGTGGTCGGGATCGGCAAAGCGTTCAAGCGACTGGACGATGACCGGTTCGAGATCGACCCGACCGATTCGGAACAGTACGACCGCGTGCTGGCGGCGCTGGGACGCCGGCGCAAGCTTGCCGGCATCGCCTTTGCGTGGCCGCTGGCGCTGGCTGCGGACAACAAAGGCTTCGACGTCGCCTCGTTGCGTCGCAACGAATCGCGGTCGACCATCGCCGCGCTCAATCTGTTGCAGGCGCTGACCCGTGCTGGCGGGACCGCTCCAAGGCTATGGCTGCTGAGCCAGGGCGCACTGCCCGTCGGCTCCGGCAAGCCAGCCGGCAGCAAGCTGGCGCGCGCCATGGCGGATGCGCCACTGGCCGGGTTCGCGCGCACGGCGCTCACCGAGCATGCCGACTACCGCTGCACGCTTCTCGATCTCGACCCAACTGTGAGCGAAGCCGCGCATCAGGCCGCTCAGGCGGCCGGGGTGCTGCTGGGCGGCACCGACGAGACCGAGATCGCTTTGCGCGAGCACAGCTGGTTCGTGCCGCGTCTGCGCGACCTGGAGGAGAGTGCATTGCCGCCGCGCTCGGCGCCGGCGCTCTCGCGCGACGGCTTCCGTCACTATCGTCTGGCCATGACGTCCCCGGGCGATCTCGATCATCTGCACCTCGTCGAGACCCCGGCGCTCAAGCCGGGCAGGGGCGAATTGCTGGTTGCGGTCAAGGCTGGCGGCCTCAATTTCCGCGACGTGATGGCGGCCACCGGCCTGCTGCCGCCCGACGCCGAGGATGGCGCCGCGTGGGAGACGTTGGGCCTGGAGTGCGCCGGTCTGGTTACGGCGGTCGGCCCCGGCGTCCGAGGCTTCAAGCCCGGCGACCGCATCATGGGCTCGGCCAAGGGGTGCTTCCGCAGCCAGATCGTGGTGCCTGCAAGCAGCGTCCACCGCATGCCGCGGCGCATGAGCTACGTCGAGGCGGCGACCGTGCCATCGGCCTTCGCCACCGCCTATTACGGGCTGGTGCGGCTGGCGCGCATCCGCAAGGGCGACACGGTGCTTATCCATCTCGGCACGGGCGGCGTCGGCCTGGCGGCGATACAGATCGCCCGCCATTTCGGGGCGGAAGTGATTTCGACTGCCGGCAGCCCGTCCAAGCGCGCCTATCTGCGCCAGATCGGCGTCAAGCACGTGTTCGATTCGCGCTCGCTCAGCTTCGCCGAGGACGTGCGGCGCGTCACCAAAGGCCGCGGCGTCGATATCGTGCTCAATGCGCTGGCGGGCGAGGCGATCCCGCTCGCCGTCGGCGTGCTGGCGCCGAACGGCCGCTTCATCGAGATCGGCAAACGCGACATATACGGCGACAGCGCACTGGGCCTGCGCGCCCTGCGCAAGAACGGATCGTTCTTCGTGCTCGACATGGCGCGCATGGACCAGGACGACCCCCAGGCCGTGCAGGAAGTGTTCGAGGAGATGCTGACGCTGTTCGAGCGCGGCAGGCTCAAGCCGCTGCCGACCCACACTTTCCCGGCCGGCCAGATGCGCGAGGCCTTTTCGACCATGGCGCAGGCCCGCCATATCGGCAAGGTGGTGATCGACTTCGACACCGATGCGCTCGACGTCGACCTTTCGACTGCGCTGCCGCTGTCGCTGCCTGCCGATGGCGGCTGGCTGGTGACCGGCGGCCTCGGCGGCTTCGGCGCCGAGGTGGCGCGCTATCTCGCAACGCACGGCGCCAGGCATCTCTACCTGCTGGGTCGCTCGGGCGGCGACCGGCCGGAGGCCAAGGCGCTGCTCGCCGATCTGGCGAAGCAGGGCGTCAAGGCGCATGCCATCGCCGCCGACGTCACCAATCGCGCCGATCTCGACGCCGTCCTCGCCCGCATGGCCCGGGACAAGGTGGCGCTGCGCGGCGTGGTCCACAGCGCCATGGTGCTCGACGACGGTTTCATCAACCAGCTCGACGCCGACCGGATGATGCGCGTGATGGCGCCAAAAATCGTCGGCGCCTGGAATCTGCACCAGGCGACGGCGGGCATCGAGCTCGATCATTTCGTCATGTTCTCCTCGATGGCCGCCGTGCTCGGCTCGTCCGGCCAGGCCAACTACGTCGCCGGCAACCGATTTCTCGATTTGCTGGCGGCGCAGCGGCGGCGTCTGGGCCTTCCGGCCGTCACCGTCAACTGGGGTGCGCTGGGTGGCGCTGGCGCGGTGCAGCGGGACAAGGCGATCCTGAAGTACCTCAAGACCATGGGCATGCCACCGCTGTCGCTGGAAGAGGCTCTGACCGGTCTCGGCGTCGCCTTGCGCAAGAGCGCGCCGGCGGTCGGTTGCTGCAAGGTCGACTGGCAGGCGCTGGGCCGGGCCAACCCGGCTGTGCGCCAGCTGAGACGCTTCTCGGACGTCGCAACCGAAGGCGGCGGCGCCAGCGGCGGCGGCAAGGTCCGCACCGAATTGCTGGCGGCCAAGGGCGCCGACCGGCAGAAGCTGCTCAAGGACTACCTGACGCAGCAGATCGCTCGCGTTCTCAAGGTCGATGCCGGCAAGATCGAGGCGGCGCGGCCGCTCAACGAGCTGGGCCTCGATTCGCTGACTTCGTTCCAGCTCAAGAACCGCATCGAGAACGAGATTGCCATCACCCTGCCGGTCGGCAAGTTCCTGCAGAAGCCGACGGTCGAAAGCCTGGCGGTCACCATCGGCGAAGTGCTGGAAACGTCCGGCTCCGAACGCAAGGAGGAAGCGAAGGGAGCGGAGACCAAGGCAGGCGGGCGGGTGCTGTCGACGCGCCAGGAATGGGCGTGGCGCACTTTGCGGCGTGACGGGCCGATCGAGCGCTACAAGCTGCTCGAACTGGCGGGCGCCATCGCGATCGATGCGGACCTCGATCTCGAGCGTCTTGACACCGCCTTCCGCGACACGATCGCCGCTCACGATACGCTGCGCTCGTACTTTCCCGAGCGCGACGGCGATCCGACGATCGAGTTGTGGCCGGCGTCCAGCTTCAGGCTGGAGGTCGTCGACGCAGCCGACCAGCCGGAAGCGCAGTTCCTGGCCGAGCTGCAGAAGGCCGTCGATCGCCCGCACGATCTTGAACGCGATCGCCTGGTCAGCCTGCGGGCCTATCGCCGCGGCGGCAGCCGCACCGTGCTGCTGGTGCGCGCCCACCACATCCTGCTGGACGGCCACGCCTTCGCTTCGATGATCCGCGAGATCTTCGAACGCTATTTCGGCGTCCATGGCGTCTCCGGCGGCGGTGAGGCGAAGAGCGACGATTTCTTCGCCTACGCGCGCTGGCAGCGCCAGCGCACGGAAGGCGAAATCGGCGCCAAGGAAGACGCCTTCTGGGCCGATTACCTCCGGGATATGGGGCCGCCGGTGAATCTGGCGCGGGGCAAGCGCGCCGGCAATCCGCGCGGCGTCGGCGCCTCGGCGCGACGCTTCATCGCCAGCGAGTCTGAACTTCCCGTGCGCGCCGCCGCCCGCAAGCTGGGGGTCTCGCTGCATGTGCTGATGACGGGTGCGGCGCATGCGCTGCTGATGGGCTTCGGCGAGCGCGACGAGATGCTGATCTCGTCGTCCTACGCCAACCGCGAGAATGCCGAACACGAACGCATCGTCGGCTGGCTGAACAACGTGACGCTGCTGCGGACGCGGATCGAACCTGACCTGCCGTTCCGCAGCCACCTGGCCCGCGTCGCCGCGGGCTTCGCGGAGGTGCTGCCGCATTCCTCGCATCCGTACCATCTGATGCAGAAGGCGGGCGACTCGACCAACCCCGGCGGCCTGCCCGAGCGGCACTTTGGCGTGTACATGAACTGGCCCGACAACATGGAGCGGGCTGGCTTCGAGCGCATATTCCTGACGGCCCCGGGCACGGTGCATCGCTTCGGTGACATCCAGGTGTCATTGTTGCCGGTGCTGCCGAGCGGCATGGGTCATTTCATCAACGACGCGATGATCTTCTATCAGGAGATGGAGGGCAGTCTGCTGATCAACTTCCTGTACGCGGTCGACCTGATGAAGCCCGAGGAGGCGGAGGCTCTGGTCGATCGCTATCTCGACATTCTCCGTCGGGCGATCGACGAGCCGGACATGCCGCTGCGGGCGCTGGCCGCGCCAAAGTGACACAGCGGGCCGAAAGGGCGTTTCGTGGCAGATGACGGGCGGGAGCCCCGTATGACGACCCAAGTCCCGCCCGATCTGTCCGACGACACCGGACAGGACTGGTCGCTTCGATCTGATCGCTACGGCATGTTCGTCCTGCGCTGGCGCTGGGCGATCATCGTTCTGACGCTGCTGGTCGTCGGCGTGGCGTCGCTTGGCATATTGCGCCTGACGTTCAATCCCGATACCCGCAGCTTCTTCGGACCGGAGAACCCGGAACGCATCCTGCTCGACCGGATGGAAGCCAAGTACGCCAAGCTCACCAACGTGATCTTCGTGCTGGCGCCCAGGAACGGCGACGTCTTCACCGCCGACAATCTTCAGGCGATCGATGAACTCACCGAGCGCGGCTGGCAGACGCCCTACGTCATCCGGGTCGAATCGATCGCCAATCACCAGGAGCTGACGGTCGATGGAGACGATCTGCGCGTAGCGCCCCTGTTCGACGATGCCACGCAACTGGATGACGAGAAGCTCGCTGCCATTCGGCGGTCGATCATGAAGGATCGCGAGCTCGTCGATCGCGTGGTGTCGGCGAAAGGCGATGTCACAGCCGTCAACGTCCTGATCACCCGGCCCAACGACACGCCGGCGGAGGTGACCGAGATCGTCGAGTTCGTGCAGCGAACGGCCGATGATTTCCGCGCCGCGCATCCCGATATCGAACTCCGGCTCACCGGCGGCGTACTGGCCGACCGGGCCTTCGCCGAAGCCGGCCAGCGGGATTCGCGCACGCTGATGCCGGCCATGCTGGCCCTCATCATCGTCATCCTCTGGGTCGGGATGCGCTCGGCTACGGTAACGGGCGTGACGGTGGTCGTCATCGGCCTGACGGTGGCGCTCAGCATGGGCGTATACGGCTGGCTGGGCGCCGTGCTCAACAGCGCCAGCGGCTCGGCGCCAGCCGTGATCATGACGCTGTTCTTCGCCGACTGCGTGCATTTCGTCACCACGGTCATCCAGCAGCAGGCGCGGGTCGGCAACCGCGACCGGGCGGTGGCGATCGCCATCCGCGTGCAGCTGATGCCGACCCTGATCAAGACGCTGACCACCATCGTCGGGTTCCTGTCGCTGAACTTCAGCGATTCGCCGCCGCTGTCCGAACTGGGCAACATGGTTGCCGTCGGTTCGCTGTTCGGGGCGGTGCTTACCGTCACGTTCATGCCAGCGCTGCTGTCGCTGCTGCCGTTGCCCCGCCGGCGGCAGGAGGATCTGGAGCACCGGTTTATGGTCCGGATGGCCAACTTCATCGTCAACCGCCAGCGCAAGTTCCTGTACGGCTCCCTGATCGTGGTGCCGGCGCTGTGCGCCTTCATCCCCCGGATCGAGATCGACGACAATTTCGTGCGCTATTTCGACAGCGCCTTCGAGTTCCGCGTCGATACCGAGTTCATGGAGAAGCGGCTGACCGGCCTCAACGGGCTAACCTTTTCCATGCCCGCCGCCGGGCGCGAAGGCGTGACCGATCCGGAGTATCTGCGGGCGCTCGACAGGTTCGCCGATTGGTATCGCCAGCAGGAGCACGTCATTCACGTATACTCCCTGGCCGACGTGATGCGGCGCCTGAACCGGGCGATGAACGGCGACGATCCGGCATTCGACCGCATACCCGAGACGCGTGAATTGGCGGCGCAGTATCTCTTTCTCTACGAACTTTCGCTGCCGCCGGGGCAGGACCTGAACACGCTGATCGATGTCAGCCGGTCCGAGAGCGTGCTCAACGTCAGGCTTGCGGACGTCTCTTCGAACTCGATCCTCGCTTTGGCCGATGCCGGCGAGGCATGGCTGCGTGCCAACGCGTCGAACTACTACGCCGACGCGACCGGCCTTTCCGTGGTCTATGCACACATCACCAAGCGCAACATCCAGGCGATGTTCATCGGGACGTCGCTCTCTGTGCTGGTGGTGTCGCTGATCATGGTCGTCGCGCTTCGCAGCTGGCGCATGGGTCTGGTCAGCCTGCTGCCGAATCTGACGCCGGCGTTCATGGCTTTCGGTCTGTGGGGAATGTTCGGCGGCGAGGTCAACCTGGCCATATCCGTGGTTACGGCAATGACTTACGGCATCGTCACCGACGATACCGTGCATACCGTTACCAAATACCGATTCGCGCGCAACGAGCACAATCTGTCGCCCGAACTGGCGGTGCGCGAGACCCTGACCTACACCGGATCTGCGGTGATCCTGTCTTCCGTGGCGCTGGGACTTGGCTTCGCGCTGCTTGGGATTTCGACCTTCAATATCACCGCGTTAATGGGGATACTGTCGGCGCTGATCATCATCATCGCCATGGTGGCGGAACTGCTAATGCTGCCCGGGCTGCTGCTTAAATTCGACCGGGGGGAGAAGCGATGAAACGCGTTCTTACGGGACTGGCCTTCGGCCTCGCGTCGGCGCTGGCGACCTCGGCGGCCGCCGCTGAAGGCGGCGATCGGACGAAGGGGCTGGAGATCGCCCGCAAGGCGGACGACCGCAGCCGGGGCTACGGCTCATACGTCGCAGAGGGACGCATGGTGCTGCGCGACCGTGCCGGCTCCACCAATGTCCGCGATTTCGTGACCAGCTCGCTGGAGATGGACGACGACGGCGACCGCACCCGGATCGAGTTCTCCACGCCCCTGGATGTGCGAGGCATGGCGTTGCTGACGCATGCGCACCAACAGCGCGACGACGACCAGTGGCTTTATCTGCCAGCCATGAATCGCGTCAAGCGAATCACTTCGAGCTCCCGTTCGGGTTCATTCGCCGGCAGCGAGTTCAGCTACGAGGATCTGGTCGGCCATGTGGTCGAAAAGAACGACTATGCCTGGCTGCGCGACGAGCCCTGCCCGGACGCGGCGGACCGGACCTGCCATGTCAACGTCCAGATTCCGAAAGCCGAGGATTCCGGCTATTCCAAAATGGTGGGATGGCTGGATACCGAGGACTATCGGACCTACAAGGTCGACTACTACGATCGACGCGGCGCGCAGATCAAGACGATGGTTTCGACGGAGTTCCGGCTCTACAAGGAGCGTTTCTGGCGGTCGCATCGCATGGTGATGACCAATCACCTCACCGGCAAGTCGACGACCATGGAGTGGGCGAAGTACGACTTCGACCAGAAGGTTCGCCCGGTCGAACTCGAACCTTTCACCCTCGGCCGCAACTGAGCGGTAGGACCATGCAACCGGCCGTCGACGTGTGGTGGACGCTCGGTGACCACGCCGAGAATCCGCGCGCCGCGACAACGGCGCGGGATCTGACGGCGGTCCCTCTGGAATGGCGACGTGGACGTCGCGGGCGTTTCCTCGCCGACATTGCCCGACGGAGCCGGGGGCAGGCGCCGCGCTGGTCGGCCGGCGGTTCGGCCCGCGGCTGGCGCTTCAATCTGTCAGCCGGTCAGCATCTCAGCCTGACCGATTCCGGACGTCATCTTATCCTCGCCGTCGGGCAGGGCGTGCCGATCGGCATTGATGCCGAGCGCCTGCGGCCGATCGACGATCCGCTCGGCACTCTTTCCCGGCTGGGGCTGGGTGATCTGGCAGGCCGCCTGGGCAGGCTCGGGCCCGCCGCCCGCAACCGTGGCTTCGTCCATGTCTGGACCGCCTTCGAGGCCTTCCTGAAGCTGGAGCGGCTCCCCTGGGACGCAGCCGCCAGCGAGTTCGGGAAACTCCAGGGAAAATGGCTACTTGAGACGTCCGGACGGGCCTATCTTCCCGCTGGCGCCGGCCTGCCGGTCGCATTTGCCCCGATCTACGTGATTCCGGGCATTGTTCTGACCGTTGCGACCCCATTTTCCTGCCGGATTGAGGCGCGGCGCTGGGAAGTGTGTCCTGGCGGCCATCCGGGGGAAGATTTTACCCACCATACCGCCGGCTGATTTGCAGATTCCCGCCAAACCGTTGTAAAACAACCACTCAGCGGGCGAACACCTTTGGGGGTTGATGGTGGCTAGGTTTCAAGGCGCAAGTCTATTGGCGCTGGGCGCAATCGCATGCGGATTCTTCTCCGGCTCCCCGGCCATCGCGGGAGAGTTCAAGGGCAATGCCGTGGTAGGCGTCGAGCTGCGTGCGTTTCCGGAAAATCCGGAATGGCCGGGCCAGGACAACCGTCATTTCTACCCGTCGATCTTTGGCGAATTCGACCTCTCCTATAGCTGGGACGAGAATCGCCAGGCTGTTAGTTTCGTTCCGTTCGGCCGCTTCGACCTCTATGACGACCGCCGCACGCATGTCGACGTGCGCGAGGCGCATTACCGTTATCGCGGCATGAACTGGGAATTGCTGGTCGGCGCCCATCGCGTGTTCTGGGGCGTCAACGAATCGCGCCATCTGGTCAACGTCATCAACCAGCTCGATGCGGTCGAGGATATCGACGGCGACGAGTATCTCGGCCAGCCGATGGTCAACCTGGCTTTTCTCGGCGACTGGGGCCGACTTGATTTCTACGCCATGACTTTCTTCCGCGAACGCACCTTCAACTCCAATGATGCGCGTCTGCGTGGCCCGCTGCCGATCCGCACCGGCCACGCCGACTACGAGGCGAAATGGGAGCAGTGGAACGTCGACTTCGCGGCGCGCTATCAGAATTCTTTCGGTCCGGTGGATCTGGGGCTCAGCGCCTTCCACGGCACCAATCGCGAACCGCGCCTGCGGACCTTCGTCAATGCCGGCGGACCCTTCGTCAGGCCCTACTACGAGACAATGACGCAGACGGGTCTCGACGTCGCCTGGGCCATCGGCGATCTGGTGCTGAAGGGTGAGGCGCTCTACCGCTTCAATCAGGGTGATCCGTTTTTCGCGACCGTGGTGGGCGGCGAATACACGATCAAGAATGCGCTGGCCGCCGACGTCGATCTCGGCCTCATCGCCGAGTTCAACTACGACGGCCGCAACGGCGACAATCCTGCGACGATTTTCGACAAGGACGCTTTTGCCGGCCTGCGCCTGACGTTCAACGACACCTCGGATTCGCGCATCCTTCTGGGCGCGCTGATCGACGTCGAGGATGCCTCCACCTATCTCTACCTGGAGGCTTCGCGGCGCATCTACAGCAACTGGCGCATCGAGGTCGAAGGGCGCTACTTCGCGTCCGGCAGCGACAAGGACGCGCTGCGCGCGATCGATTCAGACAGCTTCGCCCAGCTGCGTCT
>JBFWZG010000026.1:0-9248 GCA_050185515.1 Reyranellaceae bacterium | reverse complement strand
AATGGCTGGCTCGAGAGCCGCCCCTGGCAGTTCGACACCTCGGCGGACAAGGCGAACAAGGCGGCGGTGACCGACCTCATCGAACGCAAGAAGGGCGGCTACTACGACTCCTGGAAGACCAAGCAGTACAACACCTACAACACGACCAACTCCACGGTGATCGAGAGCCAGGTGAACTGCTCGGTGACGTCGACGGCGGTCGGCAATACCGGCAGCAACGGCATGGACGCCAGCGCTTCCTCGCCGAACATCAACAACTCCGCCAACACGAGCTCTTCGACCAACGCCAACACGGCGTCGAACGGCATCAACACCACGAGCCCGTCCGGCGTCGTCATCGACAACAACCAGGCCGATCCCAACAACAACATCAACAACAGCCAGTCCAACTCCGGATCGCTTGGCTCGAGCGTGAACGATTCGGCGACCGGCGCTGCGTCGGGGCCGGTGAGCGCGAACGGCGGCACGACGAACCAGGTTCTGAACTCCGCTCAGACGAATTCAGGCAATCAGGCGGCGAGCGTCGCGGGCAGCACGGCCTGCAAGCTCGTCAGCACGGGCGGGCCGCTCAACTAGTCGACGCCTGTCTTGCCCGCCCGCGTGGCGGCGCCGCCGAAATTTTGATGTCGCACAGTGGATTTTTGGGGGGAGCGTGAAAGCAAAATCTATCCTGGGTGCTGTCGTTGCTTCCGCAGCATTGTTGGGCGGATGCGCCGACATCTCCCTCTTGCAGATGGCTCCGGACGAAGCGCCTGTGGTGATGGGCCCCAACGTCCGCACCAACCGCACGCCGCTGGAGAATGCATTCGCCTGCTATGCCGATGAGCTGAAGCAGCGTCGAGCTCCGCGGGTCGCGATCGCCGTCGGCGACGTCAAGGACTATACCGGCAAGTACAACGAGAGCGAAGGCAGCGCCATCACGCAGGGCGGCGCTCTGATGGTCTATTCGGCGCTCGGCAAGATGGGCGATTCGGTCCTGATCCAGGAGCGCTTCGACACGCGCATCGCCGAACTCGAACTCGCCTATATCGATCGCCGCCAGCTAGGCGACGGCAGAAAGCATCAGATCGGGCCCAACCAGCCGCCGGTGCCCTGGGTGCCCTATTTCGGCGGCAGCATCCTGCGGTCCAACTACTACATCGTCGGCGGCATCACTGAGCTGAATTACAACATCCAGTCGGGTGGCGCCGAGTTCCAGGTTAACCAGATCGGTCCAAAGGCCCGCGTGTTCACCATGAACATCGGCGTCGATCTGCGGATCATCGACACGCAGTCGCTTGTCGTCCGCAAGACATCGAGCCTGCAGAAGCAGATCACGGGCTTCGAGGTCGGGTTCAACGTCTTCCGCTTCTTCAACACCAATCTGTTCGACGTCAATATCGGCAACAAGAGCCAGGAACCGATCCAGCTCGGCGTCCGCATCGCGCTCGAGCAGGCGACCCTGGCGCTTCTGGCGAATGTGACCGGCGTCGACAGCCAGCCCTGCATCGATCGCGCGCTGGCGAACGGCGACTACAATCCGCCGCCGCCGCCGGCCCAGTCCGCGGCGCCCGCGACGACAGGGCAGGCGGCGTCCGGCTCCGGGCCGGTCGTGCATCAGGCGGCGGCCGCGGAGAATGTCGGCGCCATCTCGGGCGCGCCGAAGGTCCAGGTGCCGTTCGAGTTCAACGCCACCAATATCGGCGGCCTCGGCACGCCGGCGATCGGCAGCATCGTTGCAGCGGCGTCGGGCGGCAATGCAGTCAATATCGAGGTTATCGGCCGCGACAGCGAGGCCTGGGCGCCGCTGAAGCGCGACGAGATCGTGCGGCAGCGCACGCAGGCCGTGACGGATGCGCTCGTGGCGCGCGGCATCAAATCTTCCCGCATCCGGGTCACCTGGATGCCGGCGATGAGCGACACCGGCATTCGGCGCGACGGCGCCGGATACCAGATCTTCGCCACCATGGTGGTCACGAAGTCCTGATCAACTTTCATCAAGCAGGCGGGAGCAGTCGCCACCGCCTGAGCAATTGGCGTCATTAAGTTTCAATAGAACGCAAACGGGGGTAACGAAATGCAACGCACGAATGCCAAGGGATATGCCGGTTCCGCCAACGGGTTTGACGGTCCGAACCGTGCTCGCAACCTGCGCCGATCGGCCCTGCTCGGCGCCAGCGCCGCGGCAATGATGCTGGCGCTTGGCTCGACCGCATCGGCGCAGACCGCCAGCGTCTTCGTGGACTTCACGTCGCCGTTCGTCCTCTACACAAATCCGCTCGCCACGCAGACGGATTTCCTCGTTATCGTCACCGGCGACCAGCTGCAGGATGCGCCGGCCGTTTCGGCGATCGTCGATGGCGCCTTCGCGGGCGCCGTGCCGCAGCCGGGCACGGGCTTCGCGGCGACGGTCTCCGACAACAGCATCACCGCCACCGCGATCAGCACCTATGCCACGACGTTGCCGGGCGAGGATCGCGTGGTCGATCTTGGACTGCTGGCGGCGGGCGTTGCGCCGGTCGAGGGTATCGGCATTCTGCACTCGCAGCTCACGGATGGCAGCGTCGTGACGGCGCTGGTCGAGAATGGCGCCCATGCGCTGCTGCTCGAGGACTTCGTCGACGGCACCGGCGATGTCTCGGGCAATTCGGCCGCCGCCATCACCACCATCAATGAGATCAGCCCCGAGTTCATGGTGCGCGGCCAGGTGCCGATCACCTATACCTCGACTCTGACGGCCTCGATGGTCGGCACGTTCGACGGCAATGTCGGCTCGCTCGACGTCGACACCGGCGCCAGCGTCGCCATCACCTCGGTTCAGGTCGCCTGGGAAGCGGGCCCCGGTGCGGGCTCCGTCGCCGGCGCCGACAACATCGATATCGGGCTGATCAATGACGACACGGCCGTAGATACCGTGACGGCCTCGCTGAACGTCGCCGACAATCGCATTTCGACCCAGTACACCGGCAACCAGGCCCGCAACGTCTTCTACGCCGAGGCCGGTGGCAGCCCGCTCTTCGTCGGCAGCGTCGTGGTTTCCAACAACCAGGCCAATATCGAGACGAGCGCTCCGACCTCGACCGACTTCGCCGCCTACGTGACCGATTCGTCGATCCAGGCGACGGTCGGCGACCAGGACCTCGACGACACGACCTACACGCTCGGAAGCACGCTCAACGTGTCCGGCAACAGCATCACGGCGTCGGCACGCGGCAACATCGCCCAGAGCGTAGGCGCCGGCGGCCAGCCCGTGGTCGGCAACGCCATCGTGTTCGAGCCCGGCATCAGCATCGACGGCAACTCGGGCGGCGGCACCAACGTCATTGCCATCCCGTCTTCGGACGTGCTGACTGCCGACGTCAGTGGCGACCTGGTCCTCTACAACGGCCAGGGCAACCAGGGCACGTCGGTCGCTGCCGAGTCGCGCAACAACGTCATCACCGCGACGGTCGAGCATGTCGACGGCGGCGGCGTCAACCTGGCCGACAACGCGATCGGCGCTTCGGCGACCGGCAACGCGGCCATCGGCCTGATCCAGGCCGGCGAGGCGGCCGAAATCGACGCGGTTGTCGCCGCAGCCAATCTGCAGACCAACGACGCCACGCCGATCAACGCGGTCAACAATCTTTCGCAGATCGTGATGACGGCGGGCGAGGTCGTTTCGGGTACGCCGACGAACCTCACCGGCACTTTCAACGTCAGCGACAACGCGATCACCGCCAGCGCCACCGGAAACAGCTCCGGCGCTGCTTCGCTGCCGACCATCGCGCTCGACGCCGGCGTGTTGACGTCGGTCGGCGGGCTGGCCTCGGTCAGCGGCTATCTCTCGGAATACGGCACGCTGACCACGGAAGGCGGCATCACCGCCTCGAGCATCCAGGAAAACTACGGCGAGGGCGTCGGCATTACTGCGACGGTGCAGGACAGCATCATCCATGCCCGCCTGTTCAACCCCAACGCCGCCGTTCTCGAAGACGGCACGCTGGCGCTGAACGACAACGTCATCGCTGCCGGCGCCTCGGGCAACGTCGCCTATACCGGCATCGATCTGCAGGGCGCGGAAGGCTCCTTCTCGGCCGCGGCCGCGAGCGGGCAGTACAACATCAACAACGTCAGCGCCACGGTGTGGAACAGCTCCGTCTTCGCCTTCATGGACGACGTGCTCTCTTCCACCGTGACCCTCGACGGCAATACGCTTCAGGCTTCGGCGGTGGGCAATCGCGCCTCGACTTCGGTCGACGTCACGGGGTTCACCTCGCTGACCCTGGGCGATTCGACCTGGGCCGATCCGTCGGTCTCCAACGCCGTTCTGGCGGGCCCGGGCGATGCGGAATCGACGGGCGCGCTCGTGGCGCAGTCGACGCAGCGCAACGAGGGGGCCGTCACGTCCTTCGTCGGCAGCATCGGTTCCGGCACGCCCTTCGTCTCGCTGTTCATCAACGATGCGCGCGACGAAGGCGTGGCCTCCGTGTCTGACAACACCGTTTCCGCCTCGGCCATCGGCAACCAGGGCACGACCACCCTGACGCTGGATGTCGTCGACCTGGCGACCGTCTCCGGCGACGACTCGCAGATCGCCACGGTCAGCAGCCGGCAGCTCGAGGATGGGCCGCTGGTTCAGTCGCAGGTGGTTCGCACCGGCGGGCCGGGCGCCATCGGCATCGTCGCCAGCGGCGATCTGATCGACTCCACGGTGACGGTCGACGACAACACGCTGAGCTCTTTCACGGCGGCGAACTTCGCCACCAACAGCCTTGGCCTGACCGGCGACAGCTACGGTTCGGGTGACGTCGCGGGCTCGGCGGCAACCTTGTCGTTCTTCGATGGCAACACCAACTTCGAAGCCAGCGCCGAGTTCACGTTGCAGAACGTGCAGCAGGCGTTCAACGCCGATGCCACATATTCGGCCTCGGTGGAGGGCGCGGCGGTCGGTCTCGGACTGACCGGCGCCGTCCTCGGCGATGCCATCGTCGGGTCGGTGGTGAGCGTGTCCGGCAACCAGGCCAACGCCGATGCTCGCGGCAACTACGGCGTCAATACCGTCGGCCTGACCGGCTTCTCGGCTCTGAGCACCAGCGCCGGCCTGCATAACGTGCAGGGCGTGGTCGGCGATGTCACGGCCACCGTCATCGAGTTCGAGGTCGGCATCGAGGCCGACCTGTACAGCACCGACAACAGCGTGTTGACGGTCAGCGAGAACTCGGCGACCGCCCGGGCGATCGGCAATACCGGCTTCAACCAGTTGTCCATCGAATCGACGGATCTGGGGGGCAACGGCGGCGTCGGCCTGGTCAGCAAGGACTCGCTGGTGGTCTACGCGCCCTATACGGTTGAGGCCGACTACGCCGTGGCCAGCTGGCAGGGCATGACCGGGAACGTCTCCGCCGCCGTCACGGGCATGGCGCTGATCGACCTCAACGACGGCAGCGTTACCAACACCGTCGACAGCAGCGTGCTCAGCATGACGGACAATTCGCTGCTGGCCATCGCCCAGAGCAACAGCGTCACGAACGGGCTAGACCTGACGGTCACCACCGCCTCGGGCGTCACCGGCGCATTGCTGTCCGAGCAGCGGGCAGGGGATGGAACGGATCCGATAGCGGCAACGGCCTCCGCCGGCGCCGGCTCGGACTTCGCGTCCGCCGCCATCGTCACCGAGGATCTCGTCAATACGCCGGTCACGGTGGCCGACAACAGCGTCAGCGCGATCGCCGGCAATAACGTCGCCACCAACAACCTGACGGTCAACGTGACGGCCGATCTGGCGGGCGGCAGCGCCGCCAGCCCGAACGGCACGCTCGGCGGGGCTGTTCCGCTGTACCAGGCTGAAGCGGACTTCGCGCTGTTCAACCTGCAGGACGTGATCGGTTCGACGGTTACGGCCACGGCGACCCCGGGCCTGATCGGCGTGCTGATCACCAACACCGCGGCCGACAGCCCGATCGCGGTGATCGACAACATCGTCTCCGCCGAGGCGACGATCAACAGGGCCAACAACACCCTGTCGCTGACCGGCGCAACCGGGCTTGCGGCCTCTGCGGCGCTGGTCAACAGCCAGGCCAACAGCGGCGGCGACTTCCCGTCCTCGGCCACGGCTACGGTGCAGTTCGGCGCGATCGGGGCGACGGTGGCCAACGACACCACCGCTTCCCCGCTCAACGTGTCCGGCAACCGCTTCATCGCCAGCGCGTCGGGCAATGTCGCGACCAACGCGCTCAACGCCACGGCCAGCTCGGTCTACGGCGTCAGCGGCACGCCGACCATCGGCGGGGCGATCCCCGGCGGCGGCGTGACGGCGCAGGCCGACTACGCGGTGCTGAACTCGCAGACCAACAACGCCACGATCACTGCGACGGCGTCGACCCTCGGCATCGGCGTCCTCAGCGGCGGTCCGGTGTCGGGCAGCGCCATGTCGGTGCAGAACAACGCCGTCGTCGCGTCGGCCGTCGGCAACAGCGCGTCGAACTCGATCATGCTGAGCCAGGTCGCGGGCAGCATGCCGAGCGCCTCGCTGACCAGCGGCCAGGTGAACTCGGCCAGCATCAGCTCGTCGGTCACCGGCGCCGTCGTTGGCATCGGCGCCGGCGGCGTTGCCGGATCGAATGCGGTTGTCACCAACAACAGCATCTCGGCGACGTCGATCGGCAACTCGGTGCGCAACACGATCGGCATTGGCGGAAGCAACTGATTCGCTGTACAATTCTTCGGGAAAGGGGAGGCATCGCCTCCCCTTTTCTTTTTTGTCGAGACTGGAAGAAAGGAGCAGACCATGGCGGATATCGGAATCCGGCTGGCTGGCCTGGCGGCGGTGGTCGCCGGCGCCTTCGTGCTGGCGGCGCCGGCTCTGGCGTCCGACGCCAAGGGCAACTACGCGATACGGGGCGTTGGTTCGCAGGATTGCAAAACGCTGACCGAGCGGCTTTCGCAGGACAAGGATCTCGGCGTGCCGCTGGCCTCGTGGATGCTGGGCTACATGTCGGCGGTCAATCGCTACGAGCCGACCACATTCGACATAGCCCCGATCACGGATGTGCGGGCTCTGACCAACATTGCCGTCGCGCTGTGCACCAAGCATCCGACGGCGCGCTTTGAGGTCGTGCTGGCCGACATGCTGCGGGCGCTCAGCCGGGCCCGGGTTCGTGCCGATTCCCCCGTTGTCGAGATGAAATCGGGCGAAGCCACCGCCAATCTGCGCCAGGAAACGCTGCTCCTGGTGCAGCAGCGGCTCAACGAGCGGGGGATCCTAAAGGGCAAGCCCGACGGCACGTACGGGCCGCAGACGGAGGCTGCTCTCAAGGATTACCAGAAGGCCGAAAAGCTGCCGGTCACCGGCGTTGCCGATTCGGCTACCGTGGTCAGGCTGCTGATCGAACAGGCGCCCAAGGAGCCGCCCCCCAAGGCGCCGGCGCCGAAGAAGAGGTAATCGGCCGGTCGATCAATCGCCTGCGCCTTCGATCTCTTCCCGCAGCATCTCCAGGGTGAGCCATTTTTCTTCGGCCGCGGCGAGATCGGCTTCGGCCCGGCGCAACGCCTCGGCGGCGGCGCTGAAGGCCGACGGATCGCGGGCGTAGAGCTGCGGATCGCCCAGCGCGCCCTGTTCGCGGCGGATCCGCGCCTGCAGTTCGGCGATCTGCTCCGGCAGGACTTTGAGCGCGTGCTTGTCCTTGAAGCTCAGCGCACGCCTGGCGGGGCCGGGGCGAATGGCGGCTCGCTCGCCGCGTGGCTTCTCGCGGGCGGGCGTGCTTTCCTCGCGTGTCGGCGCCGCGCCGCGCTGCAGCAGCATGTCGCTGTAGCCGCCGGCATACTCTATCCACCGCCCGTCGCCATCGGGCGCCAGCGTCGAGGTCACAACGCGATCGAGGAAATCGCGGTCGTGGCTGACCAGCAGCACCGTACCGCCATAGTCGGCCAGTAGTTCCTGAAGCAGATCGAGCGTCTCCAGATCCAGATCGTTGGTCGGCTCGTCGAGCACCAGCAGGTTCGACGGTCGCGCCATCGCCCGCGCCAGCATCAGCCGTCCGCGTTCGCCGCCTGACAGCCGCCGCACCGGCGTGCGCGCCTGTTCCGGTTCGAAGAGGAAGTCCTTCATGTAGCCAACGACATGGCGCCGGGAGTCGCCGACCGCGACCATGTCGCCGGATCCGTCAGTCAGGGTTTCCGCCAGCGTACGGTCCGGATCAAGCGCCTCGCGTCGCTGGTCGAGCGTCACCATCTCGAGATTGACTCCGAGCCGGACGGTGCCGGAATCGGGGGGAAGCGCCCCGGTCAGCAGGCCGATCAGTGTGGTTTTCCCGGCGCCATTTGGACCGACGATCCCGATCCGCTCGCCGCGCTGGATCCGGATCGAGAAGCCGCGCACGACGGCCGTGGCGCCGTAGGCTTTCGAGACATTCTTGGCCTCGATGACGATCTTGCCGGAGGCTTCCGCCTCGGCCACGGCGGCGTCGATGGCGCCGGGCGACTGGCGCTGGTCGCGTCGGTGCTGGCGCAGCGCCATCAAGGCGCGCAGCCGGCCCTGGTTGCGCTTGCGCCGGGCGGGGACGCCCTGGCGCAGCCAGGCGGTCTCGGCCGCCAGCTTGCGGTCGAGCTTGTGCCGCTCGACGGCCTCCTGCTCGAGCTGCATGTCGCGCCAGGCCTCGAAGCCATCGAACCCGGCCTCGAGCAGGCGTGTGCGGCCGTCGGCGATCCAAAGCGTGCGTTGCGAGAGTGCCGACAGGAAGCGCCGGTCGTGGCTGATCATCACGACGGCCGATCGCAGTTCGCGCAGTTCGTTCTCCAGCCACTCGATGGCCGGCAAGTCGAGGTGGTTCGTGGGCTCGTCGAGCAGCAGGACATCCGGGATCGGCGCCAACACCCGCGCCAGGGCGCAGCGGCGGGCCTCGCCGCCGGAAAGCGTCGCGGGATCTTCGCTCCCCGCCAGCCCGAGCCGCTCGAGAAGATACTGCGCCCGATAGGCATCGTCGGCCGGACCGAGGCCGGCCAGAACGTAATCCAGCGCCGTCTTGTAACCTGTCAGCGCCGGTTCCTGAGCCAGGTAGCGCATGGTCGTGCCGGGCTGCACGAACCGCTCGCCGCTGTCGGGTTCGATCTCGCCTGCGGCAATGCGCAGCAAGGTCGACTTGCCCGAGCCGTTGCGGCCGACAACGCAAAGACGATCTCCCGGCGTGACGGCCATCTCCGCGCCTTCGAACACGGGGGTGCCGCCGAAGGTCAGTCGGATGTCGCGCAGGGCGATAAGGGGAGGCGCCATGCCGCGCCGTATACAGGCT
>JBFWZG010000025.1:10411-31492 GCA_050185515.1 Reyranellaceae bacterium | reverse complement strand
GGCGAGAAGATCGACGACGCCTTCAAGGCGGCGCGGGCCGAGCGGCTGGTGGCGCTGTTCGAGCGCGAACGGCCCGACGTGGTGCTGACCGAGATGTTTCCCTTCGGTCGCCGCCAGCTGCGCTTCGAACTGGTTCCGCTGCTGGAGGCGGCGAAAGCCGCGCCGTGGCGGCCGCGCATCGCCAGCTCGGTGCGCGACATTCTGGTGATGTCGCCCAAGCCCGAGCGTATCGACGAGATGCTGGGGCTGGTCGAGACGTACTACGACGCCGTGCTGGTGCATGGCGATCGCGCGCTGATCCCGTTCGATGCCACCTTTGCGCCGGCCGCCCGCATCGCCGACCGGCTGGTCTATACCGGCTACGTCGTCGATACCGGCGAGCCGCGGCGTGGGCCGGACGCCCCCGGCCATGGCGAGATCATTGTTTCGGCTGGCGGCGGCGCGGTCAGCGAGCCGCTGCTCGAGGCGGCGATGGCGGCGCGCGAACTGACGGCGCTCAAGGATCGCACATGGCGTCTGCTGGTCGGACATAACCTGCCGCAGGAACGCTTCGAGCGATTGCGGCGGGCGGCGCCGGCAGGCGTGGTCGTCGAGCGCGCGCGGGGCGATTTCGTCACCCTGCTGGCCAACGCCGAACTGTCGATAAGCCAGGGCGGTTACAACACGGTGATGGAAACGCTGAAATTCGGCCGTCGCGCCGTGGTGGTGCCCTATGCCGGCGGGCTCGAGACCGAGCAGACGCTGCGCGCCGAACTGCTGGGCCGGCGCGGGCTGATCCAGATCGTCGACGAGACGACGATGACGCCGCAAAGCATGGCGGACGCGGTGGCGCGGGCGCTGGCCGGGCCGGAACTGGCCGGGCGGCTGAGCGTCGATCTCGATGGCATGCGCAAATCTGTGCAGGCGATCGGCGCGCTGGTGGCCCAGGCGCAGGCCGCCGCGAGTCGCGCATGAGCGCGGGCGACTTCGCGCCGCTGATCGAGCAGTTGGACCGCTTCGCGGCGGCCGGACGCGTCGCCACCATGTGGTGGCGCGACGACGATGCCGCCGACGCGTCGCCGGCGCTCGACCGGCTGCTGGCGCTGGGCGAGGCGCAGGGCGTTCCGCTGGCGCTGGCCACCGTGCCGGCACAGGCCAGTGAGGCGCTGGGCCGGCGCCTGCAGACGGTAGGACCGGGCGTCTCGGTGCTGCAGCACGGATATGCGCATCAGAACCATGCCGATGCCGGGCAGAAGAAGATCGAGCTGGGAGCCCAGCGGCCGGCGCAGATGGTGATCGGCGAACTGGCGACCGGCCGGTTGCGGCTGGAAACCCTGTTTGGCGCCCGCGCCCTGCCGGTGCTGGTGCCGCCGTGGAACCGCATGGCGCCTTTTCTGGTGCCCGTACTGCCCGAATTGGGCTATCGAGGGCTGTCGCAATTCGGTCCCCGTGCGCGCGCCATGCCAGTGTCCTCCCTGCTGCAATCGAACTGCCATATCGACCCGATCGACTGGCGGGGCAATCGCGGTTTTGCCGGCGCGGCGGCGTCGATCGGCGCGGCGACGGCGCATCTGGCGCTGCGGCTTGCGGCGCCCGCAGGCAGCGCCGCGGCCGAGGAGCCGACCGGGCTGATGACCCACCATGCCGCGCACGACGAGCCGACTTGGGACTTCCTGGAGCGGTATCTGGCCACGACCGCGGCGCATCCAGCAGCGCGATGGCTGCCGGCGACCGATGTTTTCAAGCTGGCGTCGGCATGAGCGGCGAGGTGCTGCGCTACAGCCGCCGGGCGCTGGCGGGCGACTATTTCCGGGCGATCCTGGGCGCCGTTCTGACCGGCGTGCCGATGTTGTTTGTCGGCGAGAGTCCTGCCACACTCGCGGTGCTTGGCGGCCTGACGGCGCTTTTCGTGCTGTTCGGCTTTCGCACCTGGCTGCGCCATCAGACAGCGGTGACGTTTGGAACCGACGGCGTGGTGGCGCGCGGATTGCTGGGGGGCGGCATCGTCTGGCGGGAGTTGGACCAGTTGAGGCTGGGCTATTACACGACCCGGCGCGACCGGCAGGGGGGATGGATGCAGCTCACGCTGCGCGGCGGCGGACGGCGTCTGAAATTCGATTCGTCCCTTGAGGGCTTCGACCGGCTGGTGCGACGAGCGGCAGGCGCGGCGGCGGCCAATAATCTGGAATTGAGCGACGCCACGCAGGCCAATCTGGCGGCCATGGACATCGCGTTGCCCAGGCGCGGCGACGGGTCGGGCGTCTGAGCGGAGGCATCGTGTCCGATCTGTTGCAGGTTCGCGATCTCAAAATCGATTTCCGCGTGCACGAGGGCACGATCCGGGCGGTGGACGGCGTGAATTTCCGCGTCCGCCCCGGCTCGACCGTCGCCATCGTGGGCGAGTCGGGATCGGGCAAGTCGGTGTGCAGCCAGGCCATCATGGGCATCCTGCCGCGCGTCGGCACCATTGCCGGCGGCTCGATCCTGTTCACCGATCCGCAAAGCGGCCAGACCACCGACATCGCGCGGCTCGACCGCAACAGCGCCCAGATGCGCGATATCCGCGGCGGGCGCATCTCCATCATCTTCCAGGAGCCGATGACCTCGCTGTCGGCGCTGCACACGGTGGGCGACCAGATCAGCGAGGCGCTGATGCTGCACCGGAAAGTCGCCAAGCCCGAGGCGCTGGAGCTGGTCGCCGACATGCTGCGCATGGTGGGCTTTCCCGATCCGAAGCGGGCGCTGCGCACCTATCCGTTCGAGCTTTCCGGCGGCCTGCGCCAGCGCGCCATGATCGCCATGGCGCTGGTCTGCCGGCCGGCGCTGCTGATCGCCGACGAGCCGACCACGGCGCTCGACGTCACCATCCAGGCGCAGATCCTGAAGCTGATCCAGGACCTGCAGGACGAGCTCGGCATGGCCGTGCTGATGATCACCCACGATCTCGGCGTCGTCGCCAACATGGCCGAGGAAGTCGTCGTCATGTATCGCGGCAAGGTGGTGGAGAGCGGACCCCTGGAGGAGATCTTCCGCCAGCCCGACCATCCCTATCTGCGCGCCCTGCTGCGCGCGGTGCCGCGCTTCGACATGAAGCCCGGCGAACGGCTGATGCCGATCCGCGAGATTCGCAGCACCACGGGGCACCTGCTGGCCGACAAGGAGCCGTGGCCGGCCAACGCCGACGCCGGTCCGCTGCTGTCGGTCGACGGCGTCGCCAAGACCTATACGATCCGCAAGGCCGAGACGATGCGCCAGCAGCTGTTCGGCGGCGGCGCGCGGCGCGAGATCAAGGCGGTGCGCGAGGTCAGCTTCGACGTGGCGCGCGGCGAGTGCCTCGGCCTGGTGGGCGAATCCGGCTGCGGCAAGACGACGCTGAGCAAGATCCTGATGCGCGCCATCACGCCGGACGCCGGCACCATAGCCTTCAACGATCGCGGCCGGCAGGTCGACGTTCTGGCGCTGAAGGGCCAGGAGCTGACCGAGTTCCGCAAGCGGCTGCAGTTCATCTTCCAGGATCCGTTCAGCTCGCTCAATCCGCGCATGACGGTGTTCGACATCATCGCCGAGCCGCTGATCATCCATAACATCGGCGACGACGCGCACCGGCGCGAGATGGTGCGCGAACTGATGCAGCTGGTCGGGCTCGACCCGCGCCACCTCAACCGCTATCCGCATTCCTTCTCGGGCGGCCAGCGCCAGCGCATCGGCATCGCCCGCGCGCTCGCTCTGAAGCCGGACATGGTGATCTGCGACGAACCGGTCTCGGCGCTCGACGTGTCGATTCAGGCGCAGATCCTGAACCTGCTCAAAGACCTGCAGGACCGGCTGGGCCTGACCTACCTGTTCATCTCGCACAACCTCGCCGTGGTCGACTACATAGCCGACCGCATCGCCGTGATGTGCGCCGGCCGGCTGGTCGAGCTGGCGCCGCGCGAGATGCTGTTCCGCAATCCCGTGCATCCCTACACCAAGGCGCTGCTGGCGGCGGTGCCCGAGCCCGATCCCGACCGCCGGCTCGATCTCGGCGCGCTTATGGAAGGCAAGGCGTCCGATCCGCTGGCCTGGCCGGCGCCCTTCACCGCCGGCGAGGCGACCTTGCGCTGGGTCGATCTCGGCGGCGGCCATTTCGTGCGCGCCGCCGAGGATTCCGAGCCCGAGCGGCTGGTGGCGGCGGGAGGAAGGCGATGAGGCTCGCGTCGCTGCTCTGGATCCTGCTGGCCGCGACGTTGCTCGGTCTGCCTGCATTGGCCCAAGGGCCGGCGCTGCAGGAAACGAAGTTCTTCGCCGCCGACGTGGCGTCGGGCAAGCTGCCCCCGGTGGCGCAGCGCGCGCCGGCCGAGCCGCTGGTGATCCGGCAGCTGGGCGGCGGCGATGCGCTCGGCAAGCCGGGCGGCGATATCAACCTGCTGATGGCCACCGCGCGCGACGTGCGCATGATGGTGGTCTACGGCAACGCCCGGCTGGTGGCCTACGACGAGAAGCTGGAGCTCAAGCCCGATCTTCTCGAGAAGCTGGAGATCGAGGACGGCCGCATCTTCACCATGCATCTGCGCAAGGGCCATCGCTGGTCCGACGGCCACCCCTTCACCACCGAGGATTTCCGCTACTGGTGGGAGGACGTGGCCAACAACGGCAATCTCAGCCCGTCGGGTCCGCCGCGCGACATGCTGGTGGACGGCGAGCCGCCGGTCATCACCATCGTCGATCCGCAGACCATTCGCTTCGAATGGAAGGCGCCCAACGCCAATTTCCTGCCGTCGATCGCCGCCGCCTCGCCGATGTGGATCTTCCGCCCGGCGCATTATCTCAAGCAGTTCCACGCCAAGTACGCCGATCCCAAGGCGCTCGAGGAGGCGGTGGAGCGCGAGCGGCAGGGCACCTGGGCGCGCCTGCACAACAAGCTCGACGACATGTACCGCAACGAGAACCGCGACCTGCCGCGGCTCGATCCGTGGATTCCGATCTCCAAGCCGCCGACCCAGCGCTTCATCTTCGTGCGCAACCCCTACTACCACCGGGTCGACGCCAACGGCGTGCAGCTGCCCTATCTCGATCGCGTCATTCTCAACATCGCCTCGGGCAGCCTGATCCCGCTAAAGACCGGCTCGGGCGAGGCCGACCTGCAGGCGCGCTACCTGCGCTTCGACAATTTCACCTTCCTCAAGCAGGGCGCCAAGCAGTACGGCTTCGACGTGCGGCTGTGGCAGACGGCCAAGGGCTCGCACATGGCGCTCTACCCGAACCTCAACGTCAACGATCCGGTGTGGCGCGATCTGGTGCGCGACGTGCGCTTCCGCCGCGCCCTGTCGCTGGCGATCGACCGCGAGGAGATCAACGAGGTGCTGTTCCTCGGGCTGGCGATCCCGGGCAACAACACGGTGCTGCCGGCCAGTCCGCTGTTCCGCGAGGAATACCAGAAGAAGTGGGCGGCCTTCGATCTGCAGCGCGCCAATGCGCTGCTCGACGAGATCGGGCTGACCAAGCGCGACGATCGCGGCCTGCGCCTGCTGCCCGACGGGCGGCCGCTGACCATCATCGTCGAGACCGCCGGCGAGAACACAGAGGAAACCGACGTGCTGCAGCTGGTGCACGATTCCTGGCTCAAGGCCGGCATCAAGCTCTACAGCAAGCCGCAGAGCCGCGACATCCTGCGCAACCGGGTGTTCTCCGGCGAGGCGCTGATGTCGGTGTGGAGCGGGCTGGAGAACGGCGTGCCGCAGCCGGGCTCGAGTCCGTCGGAGCTGGCGCCGGTCAGCCAGATCAACCTGCAATGGCCGAAATGGGGCCAGCACTATGAAACGGGCGGCCGCGCCGGCGATCCGGTCGACACTGAATGGGGCAAGCGGCTGATGGAGCTGCTGCGCCGCTGGGAGCGTAGCGCCAGCGTCGAGGAGCAGACGAAGATCTGGCACGAGATGCTGCAGATCAACGTCGAGCAGATGACGACGATCGGCATCATATCCGGCGTGCCGCAGCCGGTGGTGGTCAACGACCGGCTGAAGAACGTGCCGGAAACCGGGATCTACAACTGGGATCCCGGGGCGTTCTTCGGCATGTACCGGCCGGACAGTTTCTGGCTGGCGTCGGGCAGCTGACGGGGAGTCGGGGGAAGCGTGTTCTACTACGTGGTCAAGCGCCTGCTGGTGATGATCCCGACGCTGCTGGTGATCAGCGCGCTGGTGTTCTTCATCATCCATCTGCCGCCGGGCGATTTCCTGTCGTCGAAGATCGACGAGCTGCTGGCCCAGGGCGGCGGCGACGCCATGCGCAAGGTCGAGGAGCTGCGCAAGCAGTACGGGCTCGACCAGCCGCTGATCGTGCGCTACTTCGACTGGCTGTGGGGCATCCTGCAGGGCGATTTCGGCATCTCCTTCGAATACGACCTGCCGGTGACCGACGTGATCGGCGAGCGCATCGCGCTCACCATCCTGCTCGAAAGCGCCACCATCGCCTTCATCTGGATCGTCTCGTTCGTGATCGGCGTCTACGCCGCCACGCACCAGTACAAATTCGGCGACTACGCCGCCTCGTTCATAGGCTTCATCGGCCTGGCGACGCCCAACTTCCTGCTGGCGCTGGTGCTGCTCTATCTCGCCAAGGTGTGGTTCGGCGTGTCGGTCGGCGGGCTGATGGATCCGCAGTTCATCGACCAGCCCTGGAGCTGGGCCAAGGTGCAATCGGTCCTGTCGCATCTCATCATTCCGGTGATCGTCATCGGCACGTCCGGCACGGCCGGCATGATCCGCCGTTTGCGCGCCAACCTGCTCGACGAGTTGCAGAAGCAGTACGTCGTCACCGGCCGCGCCAAGGGCCTGCCGCCGATGCGGCTGCTGATGAAGTATCCCCTGCGCCACGCGCTGAACCCGTTCATCGCCGATATCGGCAACGTGCTGCCGGAGGTGATTTCGGGTTCGGTGATCGTCTCGGTGGTGCTGTCGCTGCCGACCACCGGCCCGATGCTGCTGGCGGCGCTGAAGAGCCAGGACACCTATCTCGCCGGCACCTTCCTGCTGTTCGTCGCCGGCCTGACGGTGGTCGGCACGCTGATCTCCGACCTGTTGCTGGCGGCACTCGATCCGCGCATCCGGCTCGGCGCCACGGCGGAGAAGTGAGATGAGCGACAAGCCCGCCTCCCGCCCGTCCGAGAAACTGCCGCATTACGTCACGCGCGAGCCGTGGGACCCCTACGTCGACGACCAGCTGTCGCCGCTGCAGGAAAAGTACTACATGGCCGGCCAGTGGAAGCTGATGTGGTGGAAGCTGAAGCGCCACAAGCCGGCGGTGGTCTGCGGCATCTTCCTGCTGTTCATGTATGCGACCACGCTGTTCAGCGAGATGATCGCGCCCTACCAGCAGCAGACGCGCAATATCGGCCATATCTTCGCCCCGCCCCAGGCGGTGCATCTGTTCCACGAAGGCGAGTTCGTCGGGCCGTTCGTCTACGGGCTGAAGATGCAGCGCAATCCGGAGACGCTGCAACGCGTCTACACGCCCGATCTCACCAAGGTGCAGAAGCTGCGCTTCTTCTGCATCGGCGACAAGTACCACTACTGGGGCCTGATCCCGGGCAGCTTCCATCTCGTCTGCCCGGCCGAGGGCGGCACGCTGTTCCTGCTGGGCACCGACCGGCTCGGCCGCGACATGTTCTCGCGCATCGTTTACGCGGCGCGCATCTCGCTGACCGTCGGGCTGTTCGGCATCACCATGAGCTTCATCCTTGGCCTGGTGATCGGCGGCGTCGCCGGCTACTACGGCGGCTGGATCGATGCCGTCGTGCAGCGCATCATCGAGATCATCAGGTCCTTCCCGCACCTGCCGCTGTGGCTGGCCCTGTCGGCGGCGCTGCCGGTGAGCTGGTCGCCGATCCTGATCTATTTCGGCATCACCATCATCCTGGCGCTGCTCGACTGGCCGGGACTGGCGCGCGCGGTGCGCTCCAAGCTGCTGTCGCTGCGCGAGGAGGATTTCGCGCTGGCGGCGCATTTGATGGGCGCGCCGCCCAAGCGCATCATCGGCCGCCACCTGATCCCGTCCTTCATGTCGCACCTGATCGCCTCGGCGACCCTGTCGATCCCCTCGATGATCCTGGCGGAAACGGCGCTGTCGTTCCTGGGCCTGGGCCTGCGCCCGCCGATCACGTCCTGGGGCGTGCTGCTCAACGAGGCGACCGACATCAATGTCGTGGCGGTCAATCCCTGGCTGATGCTGCCGGTGGTGCCGGTGATCCTGGTGATCCTGGCCTTCCAGTTCCTCGGCGATGGGCTGCGCGACGCGGCCGATCCTTATCACTGAACGCCGACAACGCTCACTTGCCGATGCAGAACTCGCGGAAGACGATGTCGAGCATGTCCTCGACGTCGACGCGACCGGTGATGCGCCCCAAAGCGCGCGCCGCCAGCCGCACGTCCTCGGCCAGCAGTTCCGGCAGCGCCGTCTGAGCCTGCACGCGTTGCAGCGCTGCAAGGCACTCCTGCAAGGCCTGGCGATGGCGCTGGCGCGTCAGCGGCATGCCGGCGCCGTCGAGCAGGGCGGCGACCCGCGTTTCCAGCCGGTGCAGCAATTCGGCGATGCCCTGCCCGGTGCGCACCGAAATCGCCAGCCGGCCCTCGGGCAGCGCTTGCGCCGGCGCCAGGTCGATCTTGTTCAAGGCCACGACGTCGCCCGGCGCCGTCAGCTCGTGCAGTTGCCGCGGCGTGTCGGGCGCGGCGGCGTCCAGCACGATCAGGCGCAGATCGGCCGACCGGGCGCGCGCTTCCGCGCGGCGCACGCCCTCGCGCTCGATCTCGTCGCGCGCCTCGCGCAGGCCGGCGGTGTCGGCCAGGGTGACCGGCCAGCCGCCGAGATCGAGGTGCACCTCGATCACGTCGCGCGTGGTGCCGGCGGTTGCCGAGACGATGGCGACGTCGCGCCGCGCCAGCAGGTTGAGCAGCGAGGATTTGCCGGTATTGGGCGGGCCGACGATGGCGATCTGCACGCCCTGGCGCAGCCGCTCGCCGCGCGCGCCGTCGTCGAGATGGGCGGCGATCTCCTCCGTCAGCGTCGCCAAGGCCGGCAGCGCCGCTGGCGTCGTTTCCTCGGGCAGGTCCTCGTCGGGAAAATCGATGTCGGCTTCCAGATGCGCCAGCGTCCGCAGCAGTCGCTGACGCCAGTCCTCGTAGAGCGCGCCCAGCGCGCCGTCGAGCTGGCGCAGCGCCTGGCGGCGCTGGGCGGCGGTCTCGGCCGCCACCAGATCGGCGATGGCTTCGGCTTCCGTCAGGTCCAGCCGGCCATTCCCGAAGGCGCGGCGGGAGAACTCGCCCGGCTCGGCCGGCCGGCAACCGGCCATGGCGGCCAGCGCCTCGGCCAGGGCGCCGATCACCGCCCGCCCGCCATGCACGTGCAGTTCCGCCACGTCCTCGCCGGTGAAGCTGGCGGGGCCGGGCAGCCACAGCACCAGCGCGCGATCGATGGACTCCCCGGTGCCCGGATTGCGCAGGCGGCGGAGGCTGGCCCGCCGCGGCGCCGGCAATGCCCCGCCGCTCAGCGCCTCCAGCGCGGCGCCGGCCCGCGGTCCGGACAGGCGCAGCACCGCCACGCCGGCCTTTCCCGGCGCGGTGGCGAGAGCGAAGATGGTGTCGGCCGAATGCATGGCGCTGGCGTAGCCCAGCGCCGCGCCCGAGTCGAGCGCCGGCCCATGAGGGGAGAAACGCCATGCCAGCCAAGAAGCGCATCGTCAGCCCGAAAGTGCCCGAACCGCCGCCGCGGACCTGGTCGAACTGCCTGAAGATCGGCAACCAGGTGCTGATCGCCGGCATGACCTGCCGCGAGGGTGCGGTCATCGTCGGCGGCGACAGCATGTACGGCCAGAGCAAGGCGGTCTTCGCCAAGATCGCCAATCTGCTGAAGGCGGCCGGGGCGGCGATGGACGACGTCGTCAAGATCAACGTCTTCGTCACCGACATTGCCCGACGCGAGGAGGTCTGGCGGGCGCGGCGCGAGTTCTTCTCCGGCGACTACCCGGTATCGACCCTCGTCGAGGTCAGCGCGCTGGCCGTGCCCGAACTGCTGGTCGAGATCGAGGCGCAGGCGATCATTGGCGCGGCGCCGAAGCGCAGGACGGCTGCGGCGAAAGCGAAGGCGAAGAAGCCAGTCAGGCCGAAGCGCTGAGCCAGACCCCCCAGCAGAGATAGACCGCGCCCAGCGCCAGGATGATGCGCTGGCTCCAGACCATGAAGGTTCTGTCGGTCATGGCGTCGAGCACGCGGCGTGCCAGGGTGGTGCCGGTAATGGCGGTGACGATCGCCATGGCGTAGAGCCACAGTTCGAGCTCGACCTTGACGGCCGCCATGGCCAGCAGGGTGAAATAGGCCAGCTTGATGAAATGGCCCACCACCTGGGTCGCCGCCTTGGTGGCGACGATGACGCGGCGGTCTAGTCCGGTGCGGACGTAGAAGATGTCGAGCGTCGGTCCGCTGACGCCGCAGGTCAGCTGCAGGCCCTGCACGATGAAGCCGCACAGCACCGGCATGCCGGGCTTCAGCACGTTGGGCGCCAGCCGCTCGGGCAGCGGCCGCACCAGGAACGGCACCAGGCCCAGCACGATGTAGGCGGTGGCCGTGCTGGGGACCCACTGCACCAGCGCGAAGCCGGCCAGCGCGATCAGCTTGCCGACCACGGTCCAGCCGAAAACGCGCCAGTGGATATGCTGGCGCCACAGCACGGCGCGCCAGCCGTTGGAGGCCATCTGGGTGATGGCGTGCAGCGCCATTGCCGAAGCGACCGGCAGCACCGCCAGCAGGAAGCCCATCAGGATCAGCCCGCCGGCCATGCCGAAAATGCCGGACAGGAACGAGGTTCCCAGCACGGCGGCGAACAGCATTGCGGCGAAGCCCAGCGAGGCCATGTCCGTCTCCCGGCGGCGGTGCGTGACGGGCGCAGCATGTCCGCCGGCCCCTCGCGCGGCAAACGATCTTATGGCAGGCTGAGCCCAAGTTTTACGAAGACTGGAGCATGCGAAACCTGCCGTCGCTGAACGGTCTGCGCGCCTTCGAGGCTGCCGGAAGGTTGGGCAGCTTCGCGGCGGCCGCTTCCGAGCTCAACGTCACGCAGACCGCGGTGTCGCGGCTGGTGCGGGCGCTCGAGGCGCGGCTGGGCTTCGCGCTGTTCCACCGCCGCGCCAACGCGCTGGGCCTGACCGATCGCGGCGCCGCGCTGCTGCCGGGCATGACCGCGGCGTTCGACGACATGGCGCGCCAGCTCGGCCGGGTGCGCGGGCTGTCGCAGGCGCTGACCGTCGCGACCGGGCCCAGCTTCGCCATGCGCTGGCTGATACCGCGCCTGGCGCGCTTCCAGGCGGCGCAGCCCACGGTCGAGGTTCGGCTGGTGACGGCCAGTGGCCTCGCCAACGACAGCACGCCGTTCGGCGACGACTGGACTGCGGCGATCCGGCTGGGGGAGGGCGACTGGCCGGGGCTGGAAGCGACGCGCCTGTTCGAGGCCGATCTTTTTCCGGTCTGCGCGCCGGCGCTGGCACGGCAGCTGAAGAAACCGGCCGACCTGGCGCGCCTGCCGCTGCTGCGCACCACGAGCGCGCCGGACGACTGGGCGATCTGGCTGCGGGCGGCGGGATTGCGCGGCATGCAGGCGCGCGGGCCGCGCTTCGATTATGACGCTTTCGCTTTGCAGGCGGCGATCGACGGGCTCGGCGTAGCGCTGGCGCACCGGCCCTATGTCGCTGACGATCTGGCGGCGAAGCGGCTGGTGATGCCGTTCGACACCGTGGCGGCGCGCGGCCAGGGCTGGTACCTGGTGCACCGGCCGATGCCGCCCGCGACGGAACAGACGCCGCTCGGCCTGTTCCGCGACTGGCTGTTGGCGCAGGCGGCGGGCGAACGCCGGGGCGGGAGGAAGTCCGAAGCGAAAGCGCCGCGCCGGCGCTGAAGGCGACCGATCAGTCCTTGGGCGGGCGCTGGTCGGGCGTCAGCATCAGCCGCTCGACGCGGCCGCCCTGCTGCAGATGCACCGTCAGCACCTCGTCGATATCGGCCTTCTCGCGCACGCCGTACCAGATGCCTTCGGGATAGACGACGATGCAGGGGCCGAGTTCGCACCGATCGAGGCAGCCCGACATGTTGATGCGCACGTCCTTCAGCCCGAGCTTCTTCGCCTGGCTCTTCATGTAGTCGCGCAGTTCCTCGCCGCCGCGCTCCGCGCAGCAGCCGCGCGGATGGCCGGCCGGGCGCCGATTGGTGCAGCAGAACACGTGGGCGCGGTAGTAGGGCGCAGGGTCGGTCGCGCCGCCGCGCTCGTTGCCGACGCCCGCGAAGCGCTTGGTGGCGTCGTCCATGCTAGGATTTCCTGCCGCCGACGCCGGCCATGCTGGCGAGGCTGCTCCAGAAGGCCTGCTGCAGCTGCTCCATGCCCTGCATCGAGGCGGTGTTCCACGAGCGCATGATGGTCTCGGGGTCCATGGCCTGGATATTGGCCATCAGCTTTTCCTGCACCTGCTTCATCACGGCTTCCTGCATCGGCCGCACGTCGGGCAGACCGAGAAAGGCGCGCGCCTCTTCCGGCGTGCAGTCGATATCGAAGGTCACTTTCATGCGATCGCTCCCGTTTCCAGCGCCTTTGCGCCAGCCTACAGCCGATAGGGCGGTCGGCAAACAGCCGCGACGCCGCATGGCCGCCGCCTCCGGACGAAAAGTCCCCGGGCAACAAAGGGTTGCGGGCGGGGGAACGAGGCGGCAAGAGTGCGGTTGACCCTGCATGCCGACGAAAGCACCCGCCATGGCCAGTTCCTCGCCGCCCAACGCCGCCAACCGCCTCGCCGGCGAGACCAGCCCCTACTTGCTGCAGCATGCCGACAATCCGGTGGCGTGGTGGCCGTGGGGCGAGGCGGCGCTGGAGGAAGCCAGGCGCAGCAAGCGGCCGATCCTGCTGTCGGTGGGTTACGCCGCCTGCCACTGGTGCCATGTCATGGCGCATGAAAGTTTCGAGGACGAGGCGACGGCGGCGGTAATGAACGAGCTGTTCGTCAACATCAAGGTCGATCGCGAGGAGCGGCCCGACATCGACCAGATCTACCAGCAGGCGCTGGCGCTGCTGGGCGAGCAGGGCGGCTGGCCGCTGACCATGTTCCTGACCGAAGATGGCGAGCCGTTCTGGGGCGGCACCTATTTTCCCAACGAGCAGCGCTACGGCCGGCCGGCCTTCGTCGAGGTGCTGCGCACGGTGGCGCGCGTGCACAAGGAGGAGCCGGAGAAGATCGGCAACAACGTCACGGCGCTGAAGGAAGCGCTGGCGAAGATGTCCAGCCCGCAGGCCGGCGGCGGCATCGCGGCCGAAACGCTCGACCAGATCGCCGAGCGCCTGCTGCGCGAGATCGACATGGTGCATGGCGGCTTCGGCTCGGCGCCGAAGTTTCCCTCGCCCTATATTCACGAATTGCTGTGGCGCGCCTGGCTGCGCGGCGGACGGTCCAACCAGCGCTATCGCGACGCCGTCGAGGTGACGCTCGATCGCATGAGCCAGGGCGGCATCTACGACCATCTCGGCGGCGGCTTCGCGCGCTATTCGACCGACGCCTTCTGGCTGGCGCCGCATTTCGAGAAGATGCTGTACGACAACGCGCAGCTGATCGACCTGCTGACCCTGGCCTGGCAGGAATCGGGGTCCCCTCTTTATCGCCAGCGGGTCGAGGAAACCGTCGACTGGGTCGAGCGCGAGATGATTGCCGGCGGCGGCGAGCACGCGCGCGGCGGTTTCGCCGCCACCTTCGACGCCGATTCGGAAGGCGAGGAGGGCCGCTTCTACGTCTGGAGCGAGGCCGAGATCGACGCGGTGCTGGGCGAAAACGCCGAGCTGTTCAAGAAGCACTACGATGTCTCCGCAGCGGGCAACTGGGAGCATGCCAATATCCTCAACCGCAACAAGCTGCCCGGGCTGCAGGATGCGTCGACCGAAGCGAAGCTCGTCGCATCGCGGGCGAAGCTGAAGGCGGTGCGCGACAAGCGCGTCTGGCCGGGCTGGGACGACAAGGTGCTGGCTGACTGGAACGGGCTGATGATCGCCGCGCTCGCCAATGCCGGCCGCGCCTTCGGCCGGCCGCACTGGCTGGAACTGGCGCGCGATGCCTTCGCCTTCGTGCAGGAGAACATGACCGGCGCCGACGGACGGCTGCGGCACGCGTGGCGGCAGGGCACGCTCAAGCATCGCGCCACGCTCGACGACTACGCCAACATGATCCGCGCCGCCCTGGCGCTGCACGAGGCGACCGGCGAGACGGCGTTCCTCGGCCAGGCCGAAGACTGGACCGCGACGGTCGACGCGCATTATCTCGACGCCGACAACGGCGGCTATTTCTTCACCGCCGACGATGCCGCCGACCTGATCGTGCGCGCCAAGAACGCCAACGACAACGCCGTGCCCTCGGGCAACGGCACCATGCTGGGCAATCTGGCGCGGCTGTTCCTGCTCACCGGCCAGGACGCCTATCGCCGCCGCGCCGAGGCCCAGCGCCAGGCCTTCGCCGGCGAACTGCAGCGCAACTTCTTCCCGCTCACCACCCTGCTCAACGCCAGCGATTTCCTCGATCGCGCCGTGCAGGTCGTGATCGCGGGCGAACCGGGCGCCGCCGATACCGAGGCGCTCGCCGACGCGGCCTATTCGGTCAGCCAGCCCAACCGGCTGATGCAATACGCCCCGCCGGGCCGCTCGCTGCCATCGCTGCACCCGGCCCAGGGCAAGGGAATGGTCGATGGCCGCGCCGCCGCCTATGTCTGCCGCGACCAGACCTGTTCGCTGCCCATTTTGGCGCCGGAGGAGCTGCGAGCGGCGTTGCGCGAGGCCTGATCCGGCGCGGGAACCACGGTATCGACCGCCCGTTTCCCTGCCATTGCGACGACAGAAGCAGGAGCGAGCAATGGCCGAGAACAGCGGCAGGACCGGCAATGGCATCTATTTCATCGTCGGCGGCCTGGTGGTTGCCGTGCTGGTGATCGGATTCGTGGCTTTCGGCGGCAGTTTCGGCGATTCCGAGCGCAAGCTCGACGTCACCATCGAGGCGCCCAAGGTGCCGACCCCCAAGAACTGAGCGGAGGGCCAGCCCCTCTACCGTCCGGTCTGGCGCATGGCACATGGGCGCAAGCGGCGAATGGCCGCCGCGCCGTCTTTTTGGCAGGCTTGAGCCATGCCGCTGCGCAACCGCGTAACGCCGTTCAACGACATCGTCGCGCTCAGCGTGCGCGGCACGATGATGGGCAATCGCGGCCGGCTGCATGACGAGCGGCGGCAACTCGCCCGGCGCGTCTGCACGACGCGAAGCTGGGTGACCTGCCTGCTGCAGTTCAAGAACCGGCACCGGCCGGTAATGACGCCGGGCCGCTACACCGAACTGTTCTTCCTTGACGAGGCGACCGCGCTGGCGGCCGGGCACCGGCCGTGCGGCGAATGCCGACGCGCCGATTACCGACGCTTCATCGACGCCTGGCGGGCTGGCAACGGCAACGACCGGGCAGAACTCGCCGAAATCGACCGGCGCCTGCAGCAGGACCGGCTCGACGGCGCCACCCGCCGCCAGCGCCACTACGACTCGGCGATCGCCGAGCTGCCTGATGGCGCCATGGTGACGCTGCCGCTGGAGCCGGGGATCGCGTTGCTGGTGTGGGGCGATCGGCTGCTCGAATGGTCGCCGTCTGGCTACCATTCCTGTCGCCGCCGACCGGCGCAGCTTCAGGCGCAGGTATTGACGCCGCGCTGCACGGTGGCGGCGCTGGCCGCCGGATACGGGCCGATGCTGCATCCGACGGCCGAGCCATTCCTCAATAGGTGAATTCGCCGATCACCAGCCGGTTCTCCGACGCCGGCCAGCTGCGCACGGCGAAGGATTCCAGGTTGAAACGCACGGGCACCGCCCGCGGCGCGCCGGCCGGCAGGACGAGCTTGCCGGTTGAGGTGCCGGGCACCCCCTCGTTGACGCCGCCCGGTGTCTTGCCGTCGATGGTGAACAGATCGCGTCCGTGGCCGAAATAGCCGCGCGGGCGGGTGATGGTGATGACGCTGCCGGCCGCCTCGTCGCCCTTGCCCATGCGCGCGGGTCGCAGATGCAAAACGTTGGATCCGCGCGGGAAGGGCGAGCGGTAGATATGGGTGATCGCCTGTCCCGGTGCGGCGATCACGAACTCGTACCAGGTGTCCGACCTGGCCTCGAACGGGCCCCAGGCGCCGTCGGCGCCGGTGGTCTTGCTGTGCGCCGCCGCACCCAGCCGTTCTCCGGTCAGCGGATTTACCTCGAACACCTCGACCATGGCGCCGGCCACCCCGACATTGTCGTAGGTGCCGCCGGTGATGCCGGTGACATTGCCGTTCAGGGTCGATTTCTCCTCGGGCAGGATCTCCAGCCGCGGCGGAATGCGCCCCGTTATGAACCGGTAGGTTTCCACGAAGGCGGACAGCGCATAGGAGACCTCGCGATGGTCCAGACCGGGCAGCACCATGTCGACCGCGCCCTTGAGGGCCGGGGCGTCGTATGAGATGCCGGTCTTCATCTCGGGCTTGCCGAGAAAGGCGCCGGTCGGCTGCGCGAACTTGTCGAAGCGGTCGGAACGTATGGTCATGAACTTGACGCCGTCGACCACCTCGGTCTTGCCGGCGTTGAGCTGCTTCATGAAGGCGGAAGCGCCGTTGAACTCGCTGCCGACGAGGAAGGAATCGGAAACCACGACGCCGTGATTGACGCCGCCGCCCAGAACGACATGCGAGACATGGGCCTTGCCGCCGCCGTTCTTAACGTAGTTGCGGATCGTGTTGGCGCCGCGCGAGTTGCCGACCAGCGCCACCTTCTGCGCCCCGGTCTGCTTTTTGACGTCGGCGACGAAGGCGGCGAGCTGCTTCATCACCTCCTCGGCGGATGAGCGCCCGTCCTGCGGCGTCGCATCGACCGAGCGCGCCGACGGATACTTCAGGTCGATGGCGTGCAACTGGTCGCGCCGATAGCCATTCGATTCGAAGCGCCAGATCTGGGCGATCCACAGTGCGGCGGTATCGCCGTTGCCATGCACGAACACGATCGGCGGATCGCGCGGCGGCGGCGCCTGCTGCGCCGTTGCGGCCTGCGGCAGCGACAGCATCGCCAGCGCGGCCAGCGACAGGAACAGGCGGCGGGTAAGAGCCAGCATCGGTTTCCTCCTTGTTTCTCCCGCGACTTGATCGGCACGGCGATCGTCGCTCGCCGGATCATCGCGTTTTCCGAGGATCAAGGCCAAGCGGTTCTTGGCGAATGCACCGGCACCGTCATACCATTGCCGCATGACAGCGAAAGCGCCGCTCGAGTTCTATTTCGATTTCATCTCCCCCTTCGGCTATCTCGCGGCTGCGAAGATCGACGATCTGGCGGCGAAGTACGGCCGCGACACGCGCTGGCAGCCGATGATGCTGGGCGTCACGGTGATGAAGGTGATGGGGCTGAAACCCCTGCTCGACACGCCGCTCAAGGGCGACTACGTGCGCCGCGACGTGCCGCGGCTGGCGCGCATTTTCGGCGTTCCGCTGAAGATGATCGACGAGGTGCCGAGCCCGCTGGCGGCGGCGCGCGCCTTCTACTGGCTGGACGATCGCGATCCGGCCCTCGCCAAGCGGCTGGCGCAGCGCCTCTATCCGCGCCTGTTCGCCCGCGGCGAGGACATTTCCAAACCCGAATCGGTGGCGGAGGAAGCCGAGGCGCTGGGTATCCCGAAGGAAGAGACGCTGGCGGCGCTGCAGGACGAGAAGGTCAAGCAGCGCCTGCATCAGGCCATGGAAGCGTCTCTGGCCAGGGGCGTGTTCGGCTCTCCCTTTTTCATTGTCGACGGCGAGCCGATCTGGGGCTGCGACCGGCTTTGGATGGTCGAGAAGATGCTGGCCGAAGGCAAACTGTAACGACCGCGCCGCGATGGCCGCGGCGCCGGGAAGGGGAATCATGCGAGTTCTTTCGCTCGATGGCGGCGGCTCCTGGGCGCTGCTGCAGGTGCAGGCCCTGATGGACTTGTTCCCACAGGCCAGGACGGGCCATGACGTGCTGCGTCAGTTCGACTACGCCGCCGCCAATTCCGGCGGCACCATCGTGCTGGCGGGACTGATCGAGGACCTGCCGCTCGGCAAGGTTAAGGATTTCTTTCTCGAGGAGCGCGCGCGACGCGAGGTGTTCAGCCTGCTGCCGTGGTGGCGGCGGCTGCTGCCGCGCTATCTCGGCATCGGCCCGCGCTACGACGAGAAGGCCAAGCTGGCCGGTCTGGCCGGCCGGATGCCCGTCACCGGGCCGCAACTGATCACCGAGCTGGGCCGGCATGTCGGCAGATCGACCGGCCGGAACTTCGATTTCCTGATCGCCACGTTCGACTACGATCGCTGCCGCGCCGTGCTGCAGCGCTCCAATGCCGGCAGTCCGACCGCCAGCGGCGCCGCGCCGCACGTGCCGACATTGCTGCAGGCCGTGCACGCAACGACCAGCGCGCCGGTCAACTATTTCAACAGGCCGGCGATCTTCGACCTGTACGATCGCAATCTTCCCGTTCCGGGCCCGCGCCGCCGGCGTTTCTGGGACGGCGCCATCGGCGGCTACAACAATCCGGCGCTGGCGGCCGTGGTCGAAATCCTGGCCGGGCCCAATCCGCCTGATGCCGGCGATATCAGCATGCTCAGCATCGGCACCGGCACGGTGAACCTGCCGTTTTCGCGCTACTACCCCGACGCGCCAGCCCTGCTGGTCCGCGAGGACCGCAAGGAGAGCCTGCTGCAGGACATCAAGACGGTCGCCACGGCCATCATGGACGATCCGCCCGACGCGGCGAGCTTCATCGCCCATGTCTGGCTCGGCGGCCGCATGCCGGCCTCCGGTCGGAAGGTCGTCGACTGCCCGGTGCTGCGCCTCAATCCGCTGGTGCAGCCGCGGCGCACCGCGGAAGGCAAGCTGGCGCTGCCCGACGGCCTGGACGCCGAGCAGTTCGAACGCCTGAGCACGATGGATGCCGACGCCGTCGCCCAGGCCGACATCGACCTGGTCAGGCTTCTGGGCGAGCTGTGGCTTGCCGACCGGGCGGCCAACCAGCCGGTGCGCGCCAACGGGCTTACGTTCGAGGCCGAGATCGGCTTCGATCGCTATTCGCAGGCGAAGGAGGCGTGGCTGACGCGCAATCCCTGGCGCTGAAAGACGCGATATCGGCGACGACGGACGGTGGAGGATGACATGCGCATTCTGTCCCTCGACGGTGGCGGCTCCTGGGCGATACTGCAGATCCAGGCGCTGATCGATCTCTATCCCCAGGCCCAGACCGGGCACGAGATGCTGCGGCAGTTCGACTTCGTGGTGGCCAATTCGGGCGGCACCATCGTGCTGGCCGCCCTGATCGAGAACATGCCACTGCCGCAGATCGAGGCGCTGTTCCTCGACGAGACCGCGCGCAAGGAAATCTTCTTCAAGCTGCCGTGGTGGAAGCGCATCCCGCGCATCATCGGGCTCGGTCCGCGCTACGAGGCCGAGGAGAAGATCAAGGGGCTGGCGGTGCGCATGCCGCTACACGGGCATACGCCGATCAGCGATCTGGGCAGCATGGTCGCCACCGCCAACGGCCGGCCGTTCGATTTCCTGATGATGACCTTCGACTACGATCGCCGGCGGGCGGTGTTCCAGCGCTCGGACGCCAACTCGCTGGCCAGCAGCGGCAGCCCGCCGGCCGTGCCGCCGGGCCAGCGCCTGGCGCCCACTTTGGCGGAGGCGGTGCATTCTGCGACCAACGCGCCGGTCGATTTCTTCGACAGGCCGGCCCGCTTCCTTCTGTGGGATTCGGCGCTCAATCCCGCCGCCAACCGGCACCGCCGCTTCTGGGACGGCGCCGTCGGCGGCTACAACAACCCGGCTCTGGCCGGCCTGGTCGAGGTGCTGGCCCGCCCCAACCCGCCATCGCCCGGCGCCATCTCCGTGCTCAGCATCGGAACCGCCTCCGTCGTGCTGCCCTATCGGCTGCATTACCCGCAGGCGCCGGGGCTGCTGGTGCAGGATCTGCCCGAACAGAGCCTGCTGCAGGACATCAAGGCGCTGGCCAGCGCCATTCTCGACGACCCGCCCGACGCGGCGAGCTTCATCGCCCATGTCTGGCTGGGCGGTACCTTGCCGGCGCGCGGCGCGCCGCCGGTGACCAATGGGCCGCTGGTGCGCATGAACCCGCTGGTCCAGCCGGTGCGCACCGTCAACGGCAATCTGGCGCTGCCCAACGGCATCGGTGCGACCGACTTCGAAAAGCTGCGCAAGATGGAGATGGACGCGATCGAGCAGGACGAGGTGCTGCTGATCCAGCGCTTCGGCCGGCGCTGGCTGGCCGACGACGTCACCAACCAGGCGATCCGCGCCAACAGCTTCACCCTCGAGCCGCAGATCGGCTTCAACCGCTTCAGCGAGGCCAGGGCGGCGTGGCTGGCTCGCGCGCCGTTCCGTTAGGCCAGCGCCACCAGATCGATCGGCTCGCCGATGCCGGCGACGCTGCGCGCGGGCAGCAGACGGGCCTGGCGTTGCCCGTCATAGCCCTGCGCGCGGGCCAGTTCCATGGTCGCGGCATCGGTCAGCGCGGCGCTGCCTTCGATCTTGTTGTGCGTCTCGAGCTTGGCGGCGCGGTTCACCGCATCGCCGATCACCGTGTACTCCAGCCGCGTGCCGTCGCCGATGACGCCGAACAGCACCGACCCGCTTGCCGCGGCCAGGCCGATGGCGATCGAGGCCAGCCCGGCGGTCTGCCGTTCGCGGCTCCAGGCATCGCCGGCGGCGAGCAGCGCCTCGGTGGCGCGCAGCGCGTCGGCGGCATGCGTGGCCGAGCGCGCCACCGCGCCGAAGCTGGCGAGGATGCCGTCGCCCAGGAACTTGTCGATCGCCCCGCCATGCGCCTGGATGATGGGACAAAGCCTGGCGTGATAGTCCTCCAGCAGGCGTACCACGTCGTCCGGCCCCAGCCGCGTCGACAGACGCGTAAAGCCGCGAATGTCGACGACCAGGATCGTGGCGTCGCGCGCCTCGCCGTGGCCGGGCCGCAGGCTGGCATCGGCGCCGGTGATCTGCGAGGCGACGCCCGGATCGAAGAACTGCGCCAGGTCGCGCGCCGC
>JBFWZG010000025.1:0-10311 GCA_050185515.1 Reyranellaceae bacterium | reverse complement strand
GGCTCCGACATGCGCCGCCAGGCGGCTCTGCGCATAATGGCTGGCGAAGAGCGGCGTCCAGCCGCCGCCGACCAGCATCTGCGCCACGCCCTGCTGCTCGTTGTAGTTCCGCCAGCCCCAGGCCTCGGGATAGTCGTCGGGCAGGAAGATGTCGTGGATATGCACCAGCGTGCCGGTCGGTAGCAGCGGCAGGATGCGGTTGAACAGATGGTCGCAATCGCTGCCGGGCATCAGCACATGGCTGGAATCGATGAACAGAAGATCGCCCGCCCGCAGGTCGCGGAACGGCGCCTCGCCGGCCTGCTGCACCGTGCGCCGGTCGAAGGACACGCGCGGCGCCAGGCTTTCGATCGCCGCGCGCGGGGCGGGATCGATCGACAGGATCGTCCCATCGCTGCCGGCATCGTGCAGGGCGCGGGCGAGGAAACGCGTCGAGTGGCCCGAACCGATCTCGACGATGCGCCGCGGCAGGTGGCGGCGCACCATGGCATAGGCGGCGGCCGCATCGAGGGTGGCGAACCAGCCCTGGTCGAAGCGCGGATTTGGGAGGCCTGGTTCGGGCCGGCCCGCTTCGGCGGCAATGGCCTCCAGCGCCGACGAGTGCCGTTCGATCTCCGCCAGGGTTTCGAGAAAGACCGGCTGCGCCCGTTCGAAGATCGCCTCGATCGGCGCATAGGCGGGGTTGCGGCCGGGCAGGGCCAGAGAGGCGGCATAGCGGTGGGGAATGAACCAGCCGCGGCGGGCCAGCCCGCTCAGCGTCGCCACGCCCAGGCCCAGCCGGCGCAGGGATTTCACGAGGCGGCGTTCATGGCCGCAGCACCATGCCCTCGCGCGCCACGACGCTGCCGGGCCGCGTCTTCTCGACCGCCTGAGCGACGCCGTCCATGAAAGCGTCGTTGTGGCCGGGGTCATGATGGAACACCACGAACTGCTTGACGCCGGCGGCGTCGGCAAGCTTGACGCCTTCCTGCCAGGTCGAATGGCCCCAGCCGCGATAGGTCGGGTATTCCTCGTCCGTGTAGGTGGAGTCGTAGATCATGATGTCCGCGCCGCGCACCAGTTCGACGATCGTCTCGTCGACGCGATCCGCATAGTGCTCAGTATCGGTGATGTAGCAGATCGACTTGCCGGCGAACTCGACGCGATAGCCGGTCGAGCCGTTGGGATGGTTGAGCAGTCCGGTGCGCAAGGTGACGCCCGGATGCGGCGCCAGCACCTGGCCGGCGCGGAAGTCGTTGAAGCTGACCCTGGCCTGGAAGATCTCCAGCGACACCGGATAGAGCGGCGCCATCATCAGGTTCGTCAGCACGCCGCGCAGGGTCATCTCGTCCTCGAGATGGCCGGCCCACATGCGCACGGTGCTGTCGGGGCAGAACAGCGACGAAAAGAAAGTCAGCCCGCACACATGGTCGAAATGCGTGTGGGTGAAGAAGATGTCGAGGTCGTTGGGGCGGCGCTGCGCCAGCTCGAGGCCGAGCGGGCGGATGCCCGTGCCCGCATCGAAGATCAGGCGCTTGTCGCCGCAGGCGATCTCAAGACAGGAAGTATTGCCGCCATAGCGAACGTAGTCCGGTCCCGGACAGGCGATCGAGCCGCGCACGCCCCAGAAACGGACCGAAAAATCGGTGTTGCCCGTTGCCAATTTCAGCTCCTGCGTCTTCGGCACGAGGCCTGGGACGCGTTGCTCCCCCGAAACTTAGAATCGTTTCAGATATGTGATTCGTCAATATATCGGGTGGATATACACGTCTCTCGTCTTTGCGCGGATTTCAGCCCTATAGTCGTCGGCAAGGAAAAATAAATCGCGGGCCGGACCCGCACCGGGGAGGACATGCGCACGCTGGTCATCGCCAATCCCATGGCGCGCAAGGGCGGCTGCGCGCGCGCCTGGCCCGAAATCGAGGCGCGCCTGCGCCGGCATGTTCGAGAATTCGACGTGCGCTTCACCGAGCGCCCCGGCCATGGCATCGACTTGGCGCGCGCCGGCGTGAACGAAGGCTACGAAGTCTTCGTCGCCGTCGGCGGCGACGGCACGGTCAACGAAGTCGTGAACGGCATGGTCGAGAACGGCGCCATGGCGCGTCCGGGCATCGCGCTGTGCCCGATCCCCGCGGGCACCGCCAACGAGTTGTGCCTGGCGCTGGGGCTGCTGTCGGACGAGGACGCGGCCTATCGCAACATCGTCGAGGGAATGCCGCGACAGATCGACCTGATCGACGTGCGCTGCGCCGGCGTCGGGCAGGGCGAGGCGCAGCGCTACGGCTACGCCATCGCCTGCTTCGGCGCCGCTGCCGAGATCTCCTACCGCACCTCCGCCTCGCGCTTCCTGAAGAAGCTGGGCGGCCGCTTCTCCTACTACTACCAGACCCTGCTGGTGACGCTGACCTATCCCTACTGGCAGGCCAGTCTGCGCATCGACGGGCAGCCCGCCCGCACCGTCACCGTCTATACCGGCCTCGCCTGCAACACGCCCAATGGCGGCGGCGGCATGAAGCTGGCGCCCGACGCCTCGTTCGTGGACGGCGTGCTCGACCTGGTGCTGTTCCGCGAGATCACGCGGCGCGACATCATCTTCCAGAAGCCGAGCTGGCTCTACGAAGGCCGTCATGTCGAGCATCCGCAGGTCGAGGTGGTGCGCGGCCGCGCCATCGCAGTCGACGGCCCGCCAATGGCGCTGGTCGATCTCGACGGCGAAACCATCGGGCGCCTGCCGATGACGGCGACCGTGATTCCGATGGCCTTGACGGTGAAGGCGCTGATCTAGAAGCGCGCGACTGTGAGAAATCACAGTGGCGTTTTCGAACCATCCCGAGGCAATATCCTCCCGTCACGAGATTGGGGGGAATATGTTGTTTCGAATACTCGCGGCCGCTGCTCTGGCGGCCACGCTCTGCGCTTGCGGCACGCCGGCCAAGATCGTTCATGCCGACGACCCTGTCGTCAAACCGGCCGTCTCCTCGGGAACCCTGAATCTGCGGCGGATCGTAACCAAGCAGCCGGCGGGCGAACACGTCGGACAGCTCATGGCGGGTCTGACTTGCACCGGCAAAGGCGATTTGACGACGAAGGCCGTCAATGCCGAAACCAATGACCGCGAAATTCTGAAAGTGGTCTATGACGAGTTGAAAGCGGCCAACTACGAACTCGTCGGAACGCCGGACGACCTGTTCGATGATCAGTCCAGGTCGGGAGCGGACTTCCAGCTTGCAGGGGTGGTTTCGAACCAGAAAGGCAACCTTTGCTACCCGCTGGCGGGGCTGGGTAACGTCCAGAACGTCAAAGGCGAGTATTCCCTCAACGTCGAGTGGCAGGTCTACTCGCGCGAACGCAAGGCGGTGATTTATTCGGTCACCACCGCCGGATCGTCGAAGCTTGAAGAATCGACCGCCGACGGGTTCCGGATTCTGCAGTTCGCAGCGCTGCGGCAGGCTACCAAAGGCCTGCTGGCTGACGACGGCTTCCGCAACGCCGTAGCGCGGGGAGCATCGTCGCAGGGATCCAGGCCTCGGTCCTAGGAAACTGGCGGCGGCTCATGGAGCTGGACCGCCGCCGCCTTGACCAGCGGATGCAGTAGCGCGCTGTCGTCCGACAGCAGCGCCTGCAACTCCATCCGCATGCGCCGGTCCCAGAACTTGCGGATGTGGTCGGCGATGCCGGCGATCGCCTCCTCGCGCGGATAGGCGGCGAAGTACTTGGCGATCTCGTTGGCGTCGTGGATCAGCCGGGCGCGATTCATCGGCCGGCTCCCGCCACCAGCCGCTGGGCGCCGGCGAAAACCAGCATGGAATCGGTGCGCGCCAGCGCCACCAGCGTGACATTGCAGGCCTGCGCCAGTTGCACGGCGCGCGCCGTCGGCGCCGAGACCGCGACCAGCACGGGCATTCCAAGGCTTGCCGCCTTCATCACCAGTTCGACGCTGCAGCGGCTGGTCAGCAGTGCCGCGCCAGCGGAGAAATTCGCGCTGCTGCGGGCCAGCGCGCCGATCAGCTTGTCGAGCGCATTGTGGCGCCCGACATCCTCGCGCAAGGCCACGACGTTTCCTGCCGCGTCGACCCAGGCCGCGGCGTGCGCCGCGCCGGTGCGTTCGTTCAGCGTCTGCGCCTGTGGCAGGGCCTGAAGCCCGGCGCGAATCGCCTTCTCCGAGATGGTGAATTCGCTGGCGATCCCCGGCGGCTGGCGATTGGCCTGCGCCAGGCTGTCGACGCCGCACAGGCCGCAGCCGGTCGGCCCCGCGAGGCTGCGGCGGCGCTCGGACAGGGCGGCGAAGCGCCTTGCGGTCAGGCGCATGCCGATCTCGATGCCGTCCGATCGCGGCACGATGTCGAGATCGAGAATCTCGTCCGTTGTCGCGACGATGCCTTCGCTTAACGCGAATCCCGTGCCGAAATCCTCCAGATCGCCGGGGCTCGCCAGCATGACGGCATGGGTGACGCCGTTGAAGGCGAGAGCCACGGGCACCTCCTCGGGCAGGGCGCGGGCGGCGTCGACGAAAGCGTCCGCGCCGGCATCCAGGCGTTGCGCGCGCGCCTGGCGCGCCACCGCAGGCGGGGCGTCGCGCGGTGGCGCCGGCTTATTCCGCGGCATCGACGCGGCCGGTGACGATCGACGGCACGCGCCCGCCGCCCAGGGTCTGCACCTCGCGCTCGCGCGCCAGCTGCCAGTCCGAACGGGCGTTGGCCAGCCTCACCTCGACCGCCGTCACCTTGTACTCGGGGCAGTTGGTCGCCCAGTCGGAGAATTCGGTGGTCACGACGTTGGCGCCGGTCTCCGGGTGGTGGAACGTCGTATAGACCACGCCGGGCTGCACGCGATCGGTGATCTCGGCGCGCAGGGTCGTGGCGCCGGCGCGGCTGGCCAGCGACACCAGATCGCCGTCGGCGATGCCGCGCTGCTCGGCGTCGTGCGGATGGATTTCCAGCCGGTCCTCGCCGTGCCATGCGACGTTGGCGGTGCGCCGCGTCTGCTGCCCGACATTGTACTGCGAGAGGATGCGGCCGGTGGTCAGCAGCAGCGGGAAACGCGGGCCGGATCGCTCCTCGGTGGCGACGAAGGCGGTCAGCGCGAAATATCCTTTGCCGCGCACGAAGCGGTCGACATGCATGACCGGCGTTCCGTTGGGCGTGTCGGCGGTGCAGGGCCATTGCACGCTGCCCAGCCGGTCGATCTTCTCGTAGCTGACGCCGGCGAAGGTGGGGGTCAGCCGCGCGATCTCGTCCATGATCTGCGAGGGGTGCTCGTAGGCCATGTCGTAGCCCAGCGCCTGCGCCAGCCTGACGGTGACCTGCCACTCCGCCAGGCCGGCCAGCGGCTCGATGGCGCGGCGCACGCGGCTGATGCGGCGCTCGGCATTGGTGAAGGTGCCGTCCTTCTCGAGGAACGAGGCGCCGGGCAGGAAGACATGCGCGTAGCGGGCCGTCTCGGTCATGAACAGATCGTTGACCACGACGCATTCCATCGCCGCCAGCCCGGCCGCGACGTGCTGCGTGTTGGGGTCGGACTGCGCCAGATCCTCGCCCTGCACGAACAGGCCCTTGAAGCTGCCGTCGATGGCCGCATCGAGCATGTTGGGAATGCGCAAGCCCGGCTCGCGATCGAGCCGCGCGCCCCACGCGCCTTCCAGCAGGTCGAGCGTGGCCGTATCGGAGACGTGGCGATAGCCCGGCACCTCGTGCGGGAAGGAGCCCATGTCGCAGGCGCCCTGGACGTTGTTCTGGCCGCGCAGCGGATTGACGCCGACGCCGGGCCGGCCGAGGTTGCCGGTCGCCATGGCGAGATTGGCCATGCCCATCACCATGGTCGAACCCTGGCTGTGCTCGGTGACGCCCAGCCCGTAATAGATCGCCGCATTGCCGCCGGTGGCGTAGAGCCGGGCGGCGGCGCGGATTGCCGCTGCCGGCACGCCGGTGATGGCCTCGACGGCCTCCGGCGCGTTCTGCGGCTCGGCGATGAAATCGCGCCAGCGCGCGAAGCTCGGACCGTCGCAGCGTTCGGCGACGAAGGCATCGTCGGTCAGGCCTTCGGTCACCACGACATGGGCGAGGGCATTAATCACCGCCACGTTGGTGCCGGGCTTGAGCTGCAGGTGGTGCGCGGCGGCGATGTGCGGGGTCTGCACCAGATCGATGCGGCGCGGATCGACGACGATCAGCTTCGCGCCCTGGCGCAGCCGACGCTTCATGTGCGAGCCGAACACCGGATGCGCCTCGGTGACGTTGGCGCCGATCACCATGACGACGTCGGCGTGCTCGATCGAATCGAAATCCTGGGTGCCGGCCGAGGTGCCGAACGCCGTCTTCAGCCCGTAGCCGGTCGGCGAATGGCAGACGCGGGCGCAGGTGTCGACGTTGTTGTTGCCGAAAGCCGTGCGCACCAGCTTCTGCAGCAGATAGGTCTCCTCGTTGGTGCAGCGCGAGGAGGTGATGGCGCCGATGGCGCCGCGCCCGTGCCGCGCCTGGATGTCGCGGAAGCGGGCGGCGACATGGGCGATCGCCTCGTCCCAGCTCGCCTCGCGCCAGGGGTCGGTGATCTTCTCGCGCAGCAAGGGGGTGGTGATGCGGTCGGCATGGGTGGCGTAGCCCCAGGCGAAGCGGCCCTTGACGCAGGAATGGCCGTGATTGGCCTTGCCGTCCTTGTGCGGCGTCATGCGCACGACCTGATCGCCCTGCAGTTCGGCCTTGAAGGCGCAGCCGACGCCGCAATAGGCGCAGGTGGTCAGCACCGTGCGCTCGGGCAGGCCTTTGTCGATGACGGTCTTTTCGTTCAGGGTCGCAGTGGGGCAGGCCTCGACGCAGGCGCCGCACGAGACGCATTCGGAAGCGAGAAAATCCTCGTCCTGGCCGGCGGCGATCAGCGAGCTCAGCCCGCGCCCGTCGACGGTCAGCGCGAATGTGCCCTGCACTTCCTCGCAGGCCCGCACGCAGCGCGAGCAGACGATGCATTTGTCGGGCTCGAAGGTGAAGTAGGGGTTCGACACGTCGTTGTCGTGGCTGCGATGGCGGGCGCCGTCGAAACCGTAGCGCACCTCGCGCAGGCCGACCGCCGCCGCCATGTCCTGCAATTCGCAGTCGCCGTTGGCAGAACAGGTCAGGCAGTCGAGCGGATGGTCGGAGATGTAGAGCTCCATGACGTTGCGCCGCAGCCGGCGCAGCTTCTCCGTCTGCGTGCGCACCACCATGCCGGTCTCCGCCGGCGTCGTGCAGGAGGCCGGCGTGCCCTTGCGGCCGTCGATCTCGACCAGGCAGAGGCGGCAGGAGCCGAAGGCGTCCAGCGTGTCGGTGGCGCACAGCTTGGGCACCTCGATGCCGGCCAGGCGCGCTGCGTGCATCACCGAGCTGCCGGCCGGCACGGCGATCTCGTTGCCGTCGACCAGCAGGCGCACGGTGTCGGCGCCCTTGCCGGCTGGCGTGCCGAGATCGCGTTCCTTCAGGATCGGCATGTCGTCCTCACGATGCGGCGCTGGCGGCGGGCGCCGGCCGCGTGAAATCTTCCGGGAAGTGGCGCAGCGCGCTCTGCACCGGCAGCGGCGTCAGCCCGCCCAGCGCGCAGAGCGAGCCGTCGGTCAGCGTCTCGCACAGTTCGTCGATCAGTTCGCGCGTCTGCTGCGGCTGAATGCCCGCAAGCAGCCGGTCGATCATCTCCACCCCGCGGGTCGAGCCGATGCGGCAGGGCGTGCACTTGCCGCAGCTTTCGACGGCGCAGAACTCGAAGGCGAAACGCGCCTGCGCCGCCATGTCGACGCCGTCGTCGAACACCACGACGCCGCCATGGCCGAGCAGGCCGTTGGCCGCCGCCAGCGCCTCGTAGTCGAGCGGCAGGTCGAGCAATGCCTCGGGCAGGTAGGCGCCCAGCGGGCCGCCGACCTGGACCGCGCGGACCGGCCGGCCGGTTTCGGTGCCGCCGCCGATCTCCTCGATCACACGGCGCAGGCTGATGCCGAACGGCACCTCGACCAGCCCGCCGCGCACCACGTTGCCGGCCAGCTGCACGGCGATGGTGCCGCGCGAGCGCTCCATGCCCATCGCGGCATAGGCCGCGCCGCCCTCGGCCAGAATGTCGGGTGCTGCGGCCAAGGTGAGCACGTTGTGGATCAGGGTCGGCTTGCCGAACAGCCCGGCGACGGCCGGCAGCGGCGGCTTGAAGCGCACCTGGCCGCGCTTGCCCTCGAGACTGTCGAGCAACGAGGTTTCCTCGCCGCAGATGTACGCGCCGGCGCCGAGGCGCAGTTCGATGTCGAAGGCGCGGCCGGAGCCCAGGATATCGCTGCCCAGCATTCCGCCGGCACGGGCGGCGGCCAGCGCGTCGCCAAGGATTGTCGCCGCGTCGGGGTACTCCGAGCGCAGATAGATGAAACCCTTGCTCGCACCGACGGCGAGCCCGGCGATCGTCATGCCCTCGATCAGCAGCAGCGGGTCGCCCTCGATCAGCAGCCGGTCGGCGAAGGTGCCCGAATCGCCCTCGTCGGCGTTGCAGACGATGTATTTCGTATCGCCCGCCGCCTCCTTGACCGTGCGCCATTTGCGTCCTGCCGGGAAACCCGCCCCGCCGCGTCCGCGCAGGCCCGACGCCTCGATCTCGGCCACGATCTGCTCGCCGCTCATCGTCAGCGCCCGGCGCAGCCCGCGCAGGCCACCCATGGCCTCGTAGTCGGCGAGCGAGCGCGGGTCGATCTCGCCGCAGCGCGCGAAGGTCAGCCGCTTCTGCGCGGCGAAGAAGGGATGCAGCATCGGATCGTCGATGCATTTCGCATGCGCGCCGCCCTGCAGGAACCCGGCATCGAACAAGCCCGGCACGTCCTCTTCCTGAATGCCGGCATAGCCGATGCGCCCGCCCGGCAGATCGATCTCGACCAGCGGCTCGAGAAAGAACGCGCCGCGCGAGCCGGTGCGCTTGATCCGCAGATCGATGCCGCGCCGGCCTGCCTCGGCGGCGATGGCGGCCGCGACCCTGTCGGCGCCGAAGGAGCGGGCGGTGGCTTCGCCCGGCACGCAGACGAGGACGCCGCGATCGCCGCCGCATTGCCTCTCTGCCTGCGGATTGCCGGCGCGCAGATCGCCCAGCAGCGCGTCGAAATGCGCCGCATCGACAAGGCTGTGCAGCTGCCCGTCGGCCAGCAGCGAGGGGCCGGTAGCACAGTTCCCCAGGCAATAGACCGGTTCGAGCGTGTAGGCGCCGTCGGCGGTGGTGCCGCCCATGCCGATGCCGAGCTTGCGAAGTGCATGCGTTTCCAGCTCGCGCGCGCCGCGGGCCTGGCAGGCTTCGGCGCGGCACAGCTTCAGCGTATGGCGGCCGGCCGGGGCGCGGCGGAAGTCGTGATAGAAGGTCAGAACGCCATGCACCTCGGCGCGGCTGAGATTGAGCGCGCCCGCGATCAAGGGGACGGCGGCGTCCGGAACGTGGCCGAACGTGTCGTTGATTGCGTGCAGGATCGGCAACAGGGCGCCGTCGAGGCTGGCGCGTTCGCCGATCAGGGCCTGCGCGCGCGTCTCGTTCCAGAGCTCAGGGCTTGCGGCCTGACGGGCCACAGCATCATCCCTCCCGTATTGGACGTGGGCCGATTATAGGCCCTTGGCGCGGATCGGCGCGACCCGGAATTTCCAAGGAAATCCGATACTTGCGCGGCCTATTTGCCGAACCGGTCCTGCCGCCAGATGTCGAGCTTCTCCTGGATCGGGCGGTCGGAGAAGGAAAACAGCACGGCATCGCTTGTGGCCTCGTGGACGATGCTGTGCCAGCTCGGCGCCACGAAGATGTCGCGCTTGCCCCAGGCGAATTCGCGATCGCCGATGCGCGTCTTGCCGGTGCCCTCGACGACGCTGAATACCGTGCCGTCGGTCGAGCGATAGGGCGCCGTTTTGAAGCCCTTGGGCAGAAGCTGCATGTAGGTGCCGATCGTCGGCATGGCCGATTCGCCGGTGGCGGGATTGACGTAGCGCAGTTTCAGCCCGTGGCAGGGGTCCCAGGCCTCGCCGCGGCGCATGGTCTCCAGCGCCTCGCGGGTGCGCGCATAGGGATAGTTGAACACCGGCGAGGTGCGGGATTGCGGCTTCCAGTCGACTGGCAGCAGCCCCGCGCCGTAGCGCGCCTGCGCATCGCCCTCGGGCCGCGTCAGGGTCTGCTCTTCCTTTTCGTCGGTCTCGGCGAAACCGGCGTTGAACATCTGGATCAGCGGAATGTCGAGCCCGTCGAGCCACACCATCGGCTCGGCGCTGTCGTTGCCGTGATCGTGCCAGGTCCAGCTCGGGGTGATGACGAAATCGCCCTCGCGCATGGTGGTGCGCTCGCCGTCGACGGCGGTATAGGCGCCGTTGCCCT
>JBFWZG010000024.1:0-32850 GCA_050185515.1 Reyranellaceae bacterium | reverse complement strand
CCGTCGGCGACGATCTGGATGCGGGCCGGCGGATCGTACTGGAAGCGCAGCCGGCCCGGCCGCTTGATGTAGAACTCGCCGCCCAGCGGCGCGCCGCGATCGGCGACCTGCAGGAAGCGGGCCTCCAAGGTGGTGATGCCATTCAGGTACTGCTCGACGCGCGCGATGTCCTCCTGGTCCTGCCGGCTCAATGGCTGCGGCGCCGCGGCCGGCCTGCTCCGGCTCTGCGCCAGGGCGGCGACCGGCATGCCGGCCACGGCCAGCGCCAGCAGGGCCGTACCCTGGGCGAGAACTGAGCGGCGGGGGAGGCGAGATGACATGACGGTCCTGAAACGCTGCAAACGCGGGAAAGTGCTATCGCTGCCGGGGCAATAGGTCAAATTTGTGGCTGGTCGCTTCCATCGTTGATCGTCATCCCGGGGGAGCGCAGCGAGACCCGGGCCCCATAACGACCGGCATTAAGGGTCCCAACTCTGCGCCCCTGCGGGGCTTGGCCGGGATGACAATTCGTGGGGCGCCTCATGCCTTCTCCTACGAAGGCGGGACCTCCCGCCATCCCCCGCTAATTCACCCGCTCGTTGTCGTCGATATTGCGGGCCAGGACCTCGCGCTTGCCGACATGATTGGCCGGCGAGACGACGCCTTCGGCCTCCATGCGCTCGATGATGCGGGCGGCGCGGTTGTAGCCGATCTGCAGGTGGCGCTGGATGAAGCTGGTCGAGGCCTTGCGCTCGCGGGTGATGATGGCGACCGCCTGATCGTAGAGATCGTCGGATTCGCCGCCGCCCTCGCCGCCCATGCCGGCAATCGCGCCGCCGCCTTCGCTCTCCTCGGTGATCGACTCGAGATAGGACGGCTCGCCCTGGCTGCGCAGGAACTTCACCACCTTCTCGACCTCGCCGTCCGACACGAAGGGCCCATGCACGCGGGAAATGCGGCCGCCGCCGGCCATGTAGAGCATGTCGCCCTGGCCCAGCAGCTGCTCGCCGCCCTGCTCGCCCAGAATGGTGCGGCTGTCGATCTTGGACGTGACCTGGAAGGAGATGCGGGTCGGGAAATTCGCCTTGATGGTGCCGGTGATGACGTCGACCGAGGGGCGCTGCGTCGCCATGATGACGTGGATGCCCGCCGCGCGCGCCATCTGCGCCAGGCGCTGGATGGCGCCCTCGATGTCCTTGCCGGCGACCAGCATCAGGTCGGCCATCTCGTCGATGATGACGACGATGAAGGGCAGCGCCTCGAGATCGAGCGGCTGCTCCTCGAAAGTGGCGCGCATGGTCTCGGGATCGATGCCGGTCTGCACCGTGCGGGTGATGACCTCGCCCTTGCGACGCGCCTCGGCGACGCGCTCGTTGTAGCCGGCGATGTTGCGCACGCCCAGCTGGCTCATCAGCCGGTAGCGGTTCTCCATCTCGCGCACGACCCACTTCAAGGCGACGATGGCCTTGCGCGGCTCGGTGACGACCGGCGTCAGCAGATGCGGGATGTCGGCGTAGACCGACAGCTCCAGCATCTTGGGATCGATCATGATGAAACGGCAGCGCTCGGGCGTCATGCGGTAGAGCAGCGACAGGATCATGGTGTTGATCGCCACCGACTTGCCCGAGCCGGTGGTGCCGCCGATCAGCAGATGCGGCATGCGCGCCAGATCGGCGATCACCGGCGAGCCGCCGATGTCCTTGCCGAGGATCAGCGGCAGGTTGTGGCGTTCGTCCTCGTAGTCCTTGGTCGAGAGCAGCTCGCGCAGGTAGACCGTCTCGCGCCGCTGGTTGGGCAGCTCGATGCCGATGACGTTGCGCCCTGGAACGGTGGCGACGCGCACCGAGACCGCGCTCATGGAGCGGGCGATGTCGTCGGCGAGATTGATGATGCGCGAGGATTTGGTGCCGGGCGCCGGCTCCAGCTCGTAGAGCGTGACCACCGGCCCGGGCCGCACCTTGACGATCTCGCCCTTGACGCCGAAATCCGACAGCACGGTTTCCAGCAGCCGCGCGTTCTGCGTCAGCGCGTCCTCGTCGACCTGGATGTTGACGGCGCCCTTGGGGGCGGCGGCGAGAATGTCGATGGGCGGGGTTTCGTACTGGCCGAAGCCGAGCCTGAGCTGCGCCTGCTTTGTGCCCTGGCGCGGCTTGCGCGGGGTGACGACGCGCGGCTGATGCACCGCCATGCCCTCGCCGTCGATGGTGGTGACGCCGGGCTCGTCGGCCACCTCTTCGATCTCCGCCTCGTCGGCGCTCGGATAGTCCTCGTCCTCGGCCGCCGGGACGAACGGGCGTCGCGCCGCCGCCTCGATCTCGCCGGCCAGTGCGGTGGCTTCGCGCGCCAAGGTCGGTTCGGTGCGCCGTCGCCGGATGCCCGCCGAACCGGCGCCCGGCCAGCGCAGATGCAGACGGTCGAGACGCGTGAAGCGCGCCAGCCGGCTCCACAGCGTTTCCGCCGCCGGCGGCTGGTCGAGCGCGCCGGCCAGATCGGCCGGCGGGGTCTCGAGCTGGTCGAACACGCTGGGCTTGCTGTCGCGCCGCGCCAGCCGCCAGACGAAGCGCAGGGTGGCGAGCACCGCCATTAGCAGCAGGGCGATGCCGCGGAACAGCAGGCGCACGATCAGCGGCCAGTCGTCGCGCTGCATGGCAAGCGTCGGCACCAGGCAGAGCAGCGCCGCGCCGCCGAAGCCCAGCGCCAGCAGCCCGGCCGAGAGTCCGTTGCCGACCACGAAGGAATAGGAGCGCACCACGTCGCCCAGTTCGCGGCCGGTGACGCCGCCCGGACCGGCATGGGTGATCCAGTCCGAACCCGCGCCGCCCACGAAGCCCAGTGCCACCGCGCTCAGCAGCAGGGTCAGCGGCAGCAGCGCCAGGCGCAGGCCGAAGCGGGGAATCGAATGGCGCCGCATCAGGCGCAGGCCCCAGACCGCGACCACAAAACCCAGCAGCCAGGCCGACAGGCCGAGGCTCTGCAGCATGAGATCCGCGACATAGGCGCCGCGCAGGCCGAACAGGTTATGCGGCGCCTGCGGCGTGGCGACGTTGAGCGAGGGATCGCCGCGATCGAAGGTGGCCAGCGCCAGCAGCAGCGCCAGGCCGGCCAGCAGCAGTCCCGCGCCCAGGATTTCCATCAGGCGCAGGCGCAGGAACGAGCCGGCGCCCTCGGGCAGGAAGCGCCGCTTGCGCACGGCGGGAAGATTCATCAGCGTCATCGGACCGGTTTCCCCTGTCGGTCTTCGTCGAACGCGCCTGGCACGGCGCTTACAGCGTTTCGGCCATGCGCCGCATGGCCTCGCTCGTGGTGTCGGCGTCGTGCACCAGCGCGACGCGGATATAGCGTCGGCCGGGATTGGCCTCGCCTTCGCCGCGCGCCAGATAGAGTCCGGGCAGAACCTTGATGCCCGCCTGCGACCACAGAAGGCGCGTCGCCGCCTCGCTGTCGCCGACATCGAGCCACAGGAAGAAGCCGCCTTCGGGGCGATAGAAGCCGTGCCGGTTGTGCAGCAGGCGGGCGGCGATGTCGAAATTCTCGTTGTAGCGGGCGCGCACGGCCTCGACATGCGCATCGTCGTTCCACAGCGCCGTCGAGGCCGCCATCACCGGCAGCGGCACCGAGGCGCCGCCATAGGAGCGCAGCCGGCCGATCAGTTCGATCAGGTGCGGATCGCCGGCGACGAAACCCGAGCGCAGGCCGGGCGCGGAGGAGCGCTTCGACAGCGAATGGAACACCAGCAGATTGGCAAAGGCCTCGCCCTTGTTCGCAGCCTTGAGCGCCAGAGCGGCCTGCAGGCCGCCGGCCGGCGGATTCTCGCGGTAGATCTCGGCGTAGCACTCGTCGATCACCAGCACCGCTTCGTGGCGGCGGCACAGCTCGAGCGCATGGATCAGGTAGTCGAGATCGGCGACGGCGCCCTGCGGGTTGGCCGGGGTGCAGATATAGACCAGCGCCGTGCGGCGCCAGGTCGAGGCGTCGATGGCGTCGAGATCGGGCAGGAAACCGTTGGCGGCGCTGGCCGGCATCAGAACGGTTTCGGCGCCCGACATGACGCCGGCGCCGATATAGACCTGATAGAACGGGTTGGGCGACAGCACGATGGGCTGGCCGCCGCCTTTTTCCGGCGGGACCGCGATCAGGGCCGCCTGGAACAGCGCCTCGCGGGTGCCGGCGACGGGAAAGACGTGGCGGTCGGCGTCGATTGCGTCCGCCGGCAGGGCGTAGCGGCGCGTCAGCCAGCCGGCGATGGCGCGGCGCAGCTCGGGCGTGCCGGCGGCAGGCGGGTATTTGCCCCAGCCGGCGGCCTCGCGCTGCAGGATCTCGGGCACGATGCCGGGCGGATTCATCTGCGGCTCGCCGATCGACATGACGATCGGCTTCAGCCCGGCGGGCGGGTCGCTGCCGGCGATCAGCTTCGCCAGGCGGGCGAAGGGGTAGTCCTGCAGACGGTCGAGGGCGGGGTTGAGCATGGGTAAGCCTCCCGATTCTTATACTGGAACCGAGAATCCATAGCTATCAGGAAGTTAGGGGATATTATTCGCCTATAAATTCAAGAAAACAGGCGGCTCAAGGGCTTACAGCGCCTCGTTGCCGGTCTCGCCGGTGCGAATGCGATGGGCGGCGCCCAGCTCGAGGACGAAAATCTTGCCGTCGCCGATCTTGCCGGTATGGGCGGCCTTGCTGATGGCCTCGACCAGCCGCTCGACCGTGCCGTCCTCAACCGCGATCTCGACCTTCACCTTGGGCAGGAAATTCACCTCGTACTCGGCGCCGCGATAGATCTCGGTCTGGCCCTTCTGCCTTCCATAGCCCTTCACTTCGCTGACCGTCAGCCCGTGAATGCCGAGATCGGTAATGGCGTCGCGCACCTCGTCGAGCTTGAACGGCTTGATGATGGCTGTGACCAGCTTCATGTCGCATCTCCTGGCATCGGGCTGCAGAGCGGCGCGCCATCGAGGCGGAGCGATGCGCGCGCGCGTCGCCGATCATAGAGAAGCAGGCGGCGCAGACAAGGCGCGCGGCGAGAAAAAAGCCCGGCCCCTTGCGGGACCGGGCTTCGGCCAGAACGACCGGGTGCGGTTGCCTGCACCCGGCCGGAGGGAGCCGCTTCAGTGGACCGTTTCGCCGTGCAGGTTGATGTCGAGGCCTTCGACCTCGACTTCTTCCGGCACGCGCAGGCCCATGATCACGTCGATGATCTTCAGGATCACGAAGGTGGCGACGGCGCACCACACGATGGTGGCGACGCAGCCGATCAGCTGTGTCAGCACCTGCCCGGCGTTGCCGTCGATCAGGCCCGACTTGCCATCGCCGCCGATCGCCGACACGGCGAACACGCCGGTCAGGATGGCGCCGACGAAGCCGCCGACGCCATGCACGCCGAAGGCGTCCAGCGAGTCGTCGTAGCCCAGCATCTTCTTGAGGCCGGTGGCGCCCCAGAAGCAGACGACGCCGGCGATGATGCCGATGAACAGCGCGCCCATCGGATCGACGAAGCCGGCCGCCGGGGTGATGGCGACCAGGCCGGCCACCGCGCCCGAGACGATGCCCAGCACGCTCGGCTTGCCGCGGAAGATCCACTCGGCGAACATCCAGGCCAGCGCCGCCGCGGCGGTGCAGATCTGGGTGACCAGCATGGCCATGGCGGCCGTGCCGTTGGCGGCAAGTGCGGAGCCGGCGTTGAAGCCGAACCAGCCCACCCACAGCAGCGAGGCGCCGATCAGCGAGTAGACCAGGTTGTGCGGCGCCATGTTGTCGGCGCCATAGCCCTTGCGCTTGCCCAGCACCAGGGCGCAGACCAGGCCCGCGACGCCGGCGTTGATGTGCACCACGGTGCCGCCGGCGAAGTCGAGCACGCCGTCGGCGCTGAGGAAGCCGCCGGGGCCCCACACCCAGTGGGTGACCGGCGCGTAGACCACGATGATCCACGCCACCATGAACAGCAGCATCGCCGAGAACTTCATGCGCTCGGCGAAGGCGCCGGCGATCAGCGCCGGGGTGATGATGGCGAAGGTCATCTGGAAGATGGCGAACAGCGATTCGGGGATCGTTCCCGAAAGCGCGTCGATCGTGATGCCGGCGAAGAACATCTTCGACAGGCCGCCGACATAGGGCGAGGCCTCGGTGAAGGCCAGGCTGTAGCCGATCACCATCCACACGATGCTGGCGACCGCCGCGATGGCGAAGCTCTGCATGACGGTGGCGAGCACGTTCTTCTTGCGCACCATGCCGCCGTAGAACAGCGCCAGGCCGGGAATGGTCATCATCAGCACCAGCGCGGTGGAGATGAGCATCCAGGCGGTGTCGCCGCTGTCGAGCGTCGGCGTTTCGGCCGCCGCCGCCTGCGCCCAGGCGCTGCCAGCGGCGCCCAGCGTAACGATGGCGGCGGTGAGCCCGGCGCCGATCCTGCTGCTATACTTCTTCAACATCGTCCCCCTCCTAGAGCGCGTCGGCATTGGTTTCGCCGGTGCGGATACGAACCGCCATCGCCAGGTCGAGCACGAAGATCTTGCCGTCACCGATCTTGCCGGTGTTGGCAGCCTTCTGGATCGCCTCGACGACTTTCTCGACCAGCTGGTCGGTGACGCCGACCTCGATCTTGATCTTCGGCAGGAAATTCACGGCGTATTCGGCGCCGCGGTAGATTTCGGTCTGGCCCTTCTGGCGCCCGAACCCCTTAACCTCGCTCACCGTAAGCCCCTGGATGCCCAGCGAGGTCAGCGCTTCGCGCACCTCGTCGAGCTTGAAGGGCTTGATGATGGCAACCACGAGCTTCATGGTTTGTCCCCTCTTCATGCGTTCTGCGCCCAAATGGGGCGCTGGCCCGGTCGCCGGAGGCCGGCCTGCCGGTCCCGGCAGGCCATGCCGGAACCGCCGAGGAAAGCGACTGTTTCCCGCGACCGCCCTTCAGGACTCAAGAACCGTGCCAAAATTGAGGGCAGGCTCGAAAATGACGTGAACGCAGCGACTTGCGGGCCCCGCGCCGGCGGGAATGGCCGGTGGCTTGTCAGGCGTGATAAAGGACTGACTAATGTTTGGGCAATTGCCTGAAAATAGACAGACCGCACTGTGCACCTGCGACAGGATTGGTCCTCGACCGTGCCCCGTGGCGCAGGCCAAGCTTGACCATGGTCACTGATACCCCCCGGTTCGACGTTGTGGTCGCGGGCGCCGGCATGGTCGGCGCCACCCTGGCGGTCGCGCTGGGATCGGCCGGTCTGCGCGTGGCGCTGGTCGATCGCATGACGGCGGCGGCCATGGCCGACCAGCGCTTCGACGGCCGCACCTCGGCCATCGCCTTCGGCTCGCAGCGCGCCTTCGATCGGCTCGGCGTCTGGGCGCTGGTGGCGGAAAATGCCTGCCCGATCGAGACCATCCGTGTGTCGGACGGGCCGTCGCTGCTGCATCTGCAGTTCGACCCCGCCGATCTGGCGCCGCCGGACCGGCCGGCGCCGCCCTTCGGGCATATCGTGGAGAACCGTTTCCTGCGCGCGGCGCTGCACCAGCGGCTGCAGGAAATCGAGAACGTCGAGCGGCTGATGCCCGACTCGATCGTCGACGTCGCCAGCGATGCGGGCGGCGTCGATCTGACGTTGGCCGGCGGCGGCGCGCTGCGCGCCTCGCTGCTGGTGGTGGCGGAAGGCCGCCAGTCCTCCCTGCGCGAGCGGCTGGGCATCGGCCTGCGGCGCTGGGACTATCGGCAGACGGCGATCGTCTGCTCGGTCCGGCACAAGGAGCCGCATCGCAACCGGGCCCAGGAACGTTTCCTGCCGGCCGGGCCGTTCGCGCTGCTGCCGATGACCGACGACGAAGCCGGCCGCCACCGCTCCTCCATCGTCTGGACCGAGACGACGGCCCTGGCGCCGCTGATGCTGGCGCTCGACGATGTCGCCTTCGGGCGCGAGATATCGCAACGCTTCGGCGATCACCTCGGCGCGGTCGAACCGATCGGCGGGCGCTGGTCGTTCCCGCTCTCGGTTCAGCTGGCGGAACGCTACACCGCGCCGCGTGCTGTGCTGGTCGGCGACACTGCGCATGGCATTCATCCCATAGCCGGGCAGGGGCTCAATCTCGGTCTGCGCGACGCTGCGGCGCTCGCGGAAACGCTGGTCGACGCGGCGCGACTGGGCCTCGATCCGGGCGCTGCCGACGTGCTGGCGCGCTACGAAAGCTGGCGGCGCTTCGACATCCTGACCCTTGCCGCCGTCACCGACGGGCTCAACCGGCTGTTCGCCACCGACGCCGCGCCGGTGCGCCTGCTGCGCGATCTCGGGCTCGGCCTGGTCAACCGCGCCACGCCGCTCAAGCGCGTCTTCATGCGCCATGCCATGGGCGCCATGGGCGACCTGCCGCGGCTGATCAGGGGCGAGGCGTTGTAAAACCGCAAGACTGCGATGCGCCGTTGCGAACGGCGAGCGCCTCTCATTATCGCCCTCCTTTTCTGGCAATGCTGAAGCGCGTTTTCTTCAGTGGCGAGCGATCCTGCCGCCATGCTCGGCTGCGCCTCGTCGATGAACGGTCGACGCAAGGAGGGCTGCATGCCGGTCAAGGTCTGGGATCTGTTCGTTCGCACGTTTCATTGGTCGTTGGCGACGTTGTTCGTCATCGCCTATGTCAGCGAGGGCGAGCCGCTGTGGCTGCACAGCTGGGCCGGCTATCTCATTGCCGTGCTCGTTCTTCTCCGCGTCGTATGGGGCTTCGTCGGGCCCAGGCACGCGCGCTTCGCGGACTTCATCGCCGGTCCGGTCCGCGTCTTGCGTTATCTGGTCGGTCTGGCGACCGGAACCGCGCGTCGCTATCTCGGCCACAGTCCGGCTGGAGGCGCGATGGTCATCGCGCTATTGCTGTCCCTGCTGGCGACGACCGGAACCGGCATGGCGCTGCACGCCGTCAGGAACGGGGCCGGTCCGCTGGCGTTCGCGATCCCGGCCCAGACCGCAATCGTGACGGGCGACCAGCGCCTGCGCGAAGACGGCCGCGCCAGAAAGCCGCGCAAGCCGGGGCACGATATCGAGGAGATTCACGAGCTGTTCGCCAATCTCACTTTGGTGCTGGTGTTCCTGCATCTGGGCGGCGTGCTGGCGGCATCGCTGGCGCACCGGGAGAATCTGGTCCGCGCCATGCTCGACGGACGCAAGCGGCCGCTTTCCGACTAACCGATGCGGGGAACGCCGGCCACTCGACTGCCGTTCGGCTCATGACCGAAATGGGGCGGGAAGCGTCTTGAACCTGCCCGAATCGCCGCCTAAATCGCGTGATCTCGCAGGGCGCGGTCCCTGAATACCGATACCGATCGGAGGATTTCCATGGCTCGATTCCTACGCAGCCTGCCGCTACTCGTCATACTTCTTGCCGGTGCGCCGATGATGGCGCTGCAGCCGGCGCTGGCCCAGGACAAGACGCCGCTGGTCGATCCGGCGCATCTGCCGTCGCTGTCGGGGCTGGTGAAGGCCGTGACGCCGGGTGTCGTCAATATCTCGGTCGTGACCACGATGCGGGTGGAAGAGAATCCGCTCTATCGCGACCCGTTCTTCCGCCGCTTCTTCAATCTGCCGGACAATCCGCAGCCGCAGCAGCGCCAGTCGGCCGGCTCCGGCGTCATCGTTGACGCCAAGCGCGGCTACGTGATGACCAACAACCATGTCGTCGCCCGCGCCGACAAGATCGCCGTGACGCTCAAGGACGGGCGGACGCTCAACGGCAAGCTGGTCGGCACCGATCCCGGCACCGACATCGCCATCGTGCAGATCCCGGCCGAGAACCTGACGGCGCTGCCGCTGGGCGAATCCTCCAAGCTCGAGGTCGGCGACTACGTGGTGGCGATCGGCAATCCTTTCGGGCTCGGGCAGACGGTAACGAGCGGCATCGTCAGCGCGCTGGGCCGCTCCGGCCTCAGCGTCGAGGGCTACGAGGACTTCATCCAGACCGACGCCTCGATCAATCCCGGCAATTCCGGCGGCGCGCTGGTCGACCTGCGCGGCCGGCTGATCGGCATCAACACCGCGATCATCGCGCCGGCCGGTGGCAATGTCGGCATCGGCTTCGCCGTGCCGATCGACATGGCGCGCTCGGTGTTCGAGCAGATCGTCGAACACGGCAAGGTGCAGCGCGGCCGCGTCGGCGTACAGGTGCAGGACGTCACCTCCGATATCGCCAACGCGATCGGCCTGGACCGTCCGACCGGCGCGCTGATCGCCAGGGTCGAGCCGGGCTCGCCGGCCTCGCGCGCCGGGCTGAAGCAGGGCGACGTGGTGCTGGCGGTGGACGGCGTGCCGGTGCGCAACTCGAGCGATCTGCGCAATCGCATCGGCCTGGTCCGCGTCGGCGACAGCGTCGAGCTGACTTATCGGCGCGGCGAGCAGCAACGCACGACCGACGTCAAGGTCGCGGCGCTGCCGGCGCGCGAGCGCAACTGATCGAACGTCAGGAAACAGGGGAGCCGCGTCAGCGTCCGCGGCGTCCTCGCCTTCGCACCGGCGCGAGGATCAGGGATCGCGGCTCAGCCCGCGGTCGGAAAGCGCCTTGAGATAGGCGTTCCAGACCTGCTCCTGCCGGCGGCCAAGTTCGTGCAGGTAGGCCCACGAGTAGATGCCGGTATCGTGCTTGTCGTCGAACAGGATGCGGATGGCGTAGTTGCCGACTTCCTCGACCCCGGAAATCTTCACGTAGCGGCGGCCGGCCACGATCGTCTTGCGTCCGCCATGGCCCTGCACCTCGGCCGACGGGCTTTCGACGCGCAGCAGCTCGGCCGGATAGGCGAAGCGGCTGCCATCGGTGAAATCGATCTCCAGCCGCGCGGCGGATTTGAACAGGCGGATTTCCGCCGGCCACGGCCCGTCGCCGCTATTGGCCGAGTTGACGGTGCCGGCCACGGCGTTCAGCCCTGGTCCAGCGGCCGCGCCTCGTCGGGCAGCATGATGGGAATCCCGTCGCGCACCGGGTAGGCGAGGCCGGCGCTTTCGCTGACCAGTTCCATGCGCTGCGGATCGAAGCGCAGCGGCCCCTTGGTCAGCGGGCAGACCAGGATCTCCAGCAGCCGCGGATCCAGTCCGGCCGCCGTTGCCGCGTTGCGCTCGTCGCTCTGGCTGTTCATGGGCGGAATGTTTCAGTTTGCGCCGCCAGCGTCAATCGGCCCGCCTGTGTCAGTGGCGTGGCGGGCCGCCCGGCTGATCGAGGGCGAGCGCGGCCGATTCCAGCAGGCCGATCAGCAATTTGCCGCGGCGGGTGCCGTCTTCGGCCTCGAGCAGCGCCTGTTTCTCGGCGGGGTCGAACGGCGCCACAATGCTGACGGTGTTGACCAGCGCCCCGTCGTCGATCCGCTCCAGTGCCGCCCAGTCGGTCGACAGATCGTTGGCGGCGAAATAGCGCTTCAGCGCCGCCAGCAGGCGCGGCCGGTCGAGCGCCGTTTCGCTCTCGTCCATATCGGCGCGGAAGCGTGCGTAGTCGGCGCGCACCCGGCGATAGCCGCCATCGGCAACCGGCAACTCCTCGACGATCCTGAATCGGCATTGACCGGCGAGGGTCAGCAGCACGCGTCCGTCGCCGGTCTCGCTGAAGCTGACGATGCGACCGACGCAGCCGACCGGCTGCACCGCCGGCGCCGCGCCGCCCTCGCTCATCCCGTCGCCGGCGAAGCCGCCCGGCCTGACCGGCTGCACCATGCCGATCAGCCGCGGCGAGGACAGCGCGTCCGATACCATGGCGAGATAGCGCGGCTCGAAGATGTTCAGCGGCAGGCGCGCGCCCGGCAGCAGAAGCACGCCGGCGAGCGGAAAGATCGGCAGGCTCTGCGGCAGCGCCTGGAAACTGGTGGCGAAGGGATTGCGGGTCGGGGCGGTGTCGCTCAACGCCGATACCGTGGGTCGGGTCGCGGCATCAGGAGAACAGGATCGACGACAGGCGCTTGCGCGCGTCGACGGTCAGCGGATCCATCGGGCCCAGCGCCTCGAAATACTTCACCAGCTGCTTGCGCGCGGCCTCCTCGTTCCACTTGCGATCGCGGCGCACGATCTCCAGCAACTCGTCGACCGCCGCCTCGCGCTGGCCGCCGGCATAGAGCGCCGTCGCCAGATCGAAGCGCGCCTGGTGGTTCTTCGGATCGGCCTCGACCTTGGCGCGCAATTCGGCTTCCGGCCCGGCCTTCTGCGCCTGCTCGGCCAGTTCGATGGCGGCGCGGGCGGCGACGATCTCGGCGTGGTTGGCATGTTCCTTCGGCGCGGTCTCGATCGTCTGCTTGGCGCGGGCGACGTCGCCGGCCTTCAGATAGCAGCGCGTCATGCCGCCAATGGCGTCGGGGTTGGCCGGATCGTGCTGCAGCACCTCGGCGAAGATCTGCGAGGCGGTCATCATGTCGCCGCTCTCCAGCGCCTTCTTGGCTTCGCCCAGCACCTCGGCCAGTTCGGCCGCCTCGCCGCCGCCGCCGGTGGCCTGCACCAGCTTGGCGACGAACTCCTTGAGCTGGCTTTCGGGCAGGGCGCCCATGAAGCCGTCGACCGGCCGGCCCTGGAAGAAGGCGTAGACGGTCGGGATCGACTGGATCCGCAGCTGGGTCGCCAGCGCCTGGTTCTCGTCGATGTTGATCTTGACCAGCTTGACGGCGCCCTTGGCCTCGCGCACCGCCTTCTCCAGCACCGGCGTCAACTGCTTGCAGGGCCCGCACCACGGTGCCCAGAAATCGACGATGACCGGCCGATCGCGCGAGGCGTCGAGCACGTCCTTGGCGAAATTGGCGGTCGAACTGTCGACGATGTCGCCACCGGTTTGGGGGGCCTGCTTCTGGCCGAAAAGCGCTTCCATGGATCCTCGAGACGGGCAGAAAATCACGATTACATGAGCCCCGAACATGGGCTTTCCGGCCAGCGGTGGCAAGCCCGCCGGCCCGGTTCCCCGCAGGGAATGTCAGTCGGCCGATGCGGCCGGGGCCGGCGGATCGAACACGGACGGCGGATGGCCGCAGGCGCGCAGGAACGCCACCAGATCGTCCGGCTGCAAGGCCGTGGTCATGGTGTTGACCAGCGGGTGGCAATGGACCGTGCCGCCCTGCACTACGGCGCGGTCCAGCCACACCGCGACGCGGCCGTCGCTGTCGTTGATGGCGGCGAAGGGCGTCACCGCGCCGGGCAGCACCCCGAGATGGCGCCTCAGGCGCTCGGCGCTGCCGAAGGAAAGCTTGCCGGCGCCGAGAACGCCGGCCAGCGCCTTGAGGTCGACGCGCCGGTCCTCCTGCAACACGACCAGGAACATGTTCTCGCGCCGGTCGCGCAGGAACAGGTTCTTGATGTGCGTGCCCGGCAGATCGCCGCGCAGCGCCTTGGAATCCTCGACCGTGAACAGCGGCGGGTGGCTGATCGTGCGATGGACGATGCCCAGCGCATCGAGGCGCGCCAGAAGCTCGTCGGGCGATGTCGGCAGGGCGGGCTGGTCGGTCATGGCGGCGCGCAGCCTATAGGCCGGCGCGGAACGATAAAAGAGGGCGTCCAACGGCGTTATTGCCGTCCTAGTTGCGGGCCATGCCCGCCTGCAGCGTCGTCGCGTTGAGCTCGAACATCTTCAGATAGGTGTCGGCCGGGCCGCCCGGCGGCGACAGCGAGTCCGAATAGAGCGCGCCGCCTGGCGTGACGCCGGCATCGCGGCCGAGCTGCTCGATCAGGCGCGGATTGCTCATGTTCTCGACGAACAGCGCCTTGATCTTCTCCTTGCGGATCTGCGCGATAAGGGCGGCGATCTGGCGGGCCGTCGGCTCGCTTTCGGTCGACGCTCCCGTCGCCGGAATGAACTCGATGCCGTAGGCGCGGCCGAAATAGCCGAAGGCATCGTGCGAGGTGATGGCGCGGCGCTTCGCCACCGGAATGGCGTCGAACGCCGCGCGCACCCGCGTGTCCAGATCGCTCAGGCGCTGCTTGTAGGCGCCGGCGCGCTGGGCGTAGTAGCTCGCGCCCGCCGGATCCGCGGCGGCAAGGCCACGGGCGATGTTGTCGACGTAGGTGCGGCCATTGGCGAGATCCTGCCAGGCGTGCGGATCGTTGATCGCTTTGGCCGCCTTGACCTTCTTGCGGGTCGAGCCGGCGCCATGGCTATGCCCATGTCCGTGATCGTGGCCGTCTTCCATCGTCAGCGGGGTGATCCCCGCCGAGGCGACGACGAGTTGTCCCTTGAAGCCCGAGGAGCGTTGCAGCCGGTCGATCCAGCCTTCGAACCCCAGGCCGTTGACCAGCAGGATATCGGCCTGCGCCACGGCCCGCGCATGAGCGGGCGTGGGCTGGAAGACATGCGCGTCGCTGTCCGGCCCGACCAGCGTGTCGACCTGCACGCGCTCGCCGCCGACTTCGCGGGCCATGTCGGCCAGGATGGTGAAGCTGGCCACGAGCCCGACTTTCTGTTGCGCGCCGACAGGGGAGGCGGCGACGCCGAGGCTCAATCCGATCAGCAAAGCCGCAAACCAGGCGGGACGGGACATCGATCCATTCCTTGGACAAGCGGGGCGAACCGGCCGGGTCGGCAGGCGCTGAAGTAAACGTTATAATATAACATTTACACCATCAAGCCGGTTTCTGCGCGGATTTTCGGGCAGGAACAGCGCTTGCAAAGGCAATCGGCCTGACTATTATGCGCGGGCTTTCGCGGGCGTAGCTCAGGGGTAGAGCACAACCTTGCCAAGGTTGGGGTCGAGGGTTCGAATCCCTTCGCCCGCTCCAATTCTCCCGAACACCATTCGAAGAATTGCGAGCGGCCGCCGCCGGCGGTTTCCGCGCCAGAGCGCAAATTCGCCATTCTTCCGCGCCAGTTTCTGCAATCATCGCTATCCGCGACCTGCCGGAGCCAAGAGTGATCCGTCTGCTGCGTCATCTCGCCGTCGCCTTCATGCTGCTGTTCGTCGCGCCGATCGCCGTCGCTGCCGGCCTGCATTATGCCGACACCGACACGACCGACTGGCGCAGCGCCAGCCGGGCCAGCACCGGCCTGCTGCCCGACCCGCAAGCCGCGCCGCAGGCCATGGTGCGCGTCTTCGCGGCCCGCACGGTGCGCTGGCGCGGCATCTTCGCCAGCCATTGCTGGATCGTCTTCAAGGAACAGGGCGCCACCACCTATCAGCGCTACGACTACACAGGCTGGGGCGAGCCGGTGCGGGTCAACGGCTATGCGCCGGACGGGCGCTGGTTCGGGCGCGAGCCGGAACTGGTACTGGCGGTCGACGGCGAGCTGGCGCAGCAGGCCATTCCCAAGTTGCAGGCGGCGATAGATGCCTATGAGTGGCGCTCGCGCGGCGACTATCGCGCCTGGCCGGGACCGAATTCGAACACCTTCGTTGCCGCCGTGTTGTCGGCCGCGCCCGAACTGCGCGCCACCTTGCCGACCACAGCCATCGGCAAGGACTTTCCCCATGACGGCAGCTGGCTGGCGCCGACGCCGTCGGGGACGGGCCTGCGTCTCAATCTGGGCGGCTACGGCGGTTTCACCCTGGGCTGGCGCGAGGGGATCGAGATCAATCTGCTGGGCGCGGTGGCCGGTCTCGACCTGCGCCGGCCGGCGATCAGTCTTCCGGCGCTGGGGAGGATCGGCCTGCCCCGCGATCCTTCCGATCCGCGATAAGAGCTGCGACGAGGACAAGAAACAGCGCGCTCAGCGTCCAGACCTCGGGCGCGCCCATGGTTCCCAGAGTCAGCAGACCGACGGCAAGCCAGACTGTCGGCGCGACCAGCAGCAGCCAGCGCCATTGCGGCGCCAGCAACACGACCATCGCCGCCGTGAACAGCGCGGTGGCATCCGGCGACACGCCGATCAGCTCGGCTTCGCGCCAGGGCCGTTCGAAGAGCGCCGCCTGCAGGGGATAGAGAATCACGCACGCCAGCGCCACGCCTTTCGTCAGCGAAATGCCGGCGCTCGATCGGCGCTCGCGGTCGATATCGGTAGCCGCGCCGCGCCAGAGCAGAATGCCGGACTGGAGCGCGAAGCCGGCGGCGAACCACGGGGCGACCCAGTTGATCGCGGCGTAGCTGCGCCAGTGGAACAGCCAGGCCGAACTCGCCCATAATACGGCGAGGCCGATCAAGACGGCGCGACGACGCCAGGGAATCGAGGAACCGGAAAGCCACAGCAATGCCGCCGCCAGTCCATGCAGCAGCACCGGCAGCGGCACTGCCGTCTCGTTGATCAGAGCGAACTGGCGAAAGTAGGCCTGCGGCGAGAACAGCAGGAAGTCGGCAAGCGCATAGGAGCCCCAGACCTCCATTAGAGCGCCGCGACGTAGTCGGCCATGCTCTTGCGCACGGTCTCGTCGGGCAGCGGTCCGGACGCCGCCGCCAAGTTTTCGCGCACGTGATCGACGCGCGTGGTGGCGGGAATGGCGCAGACGATGGCGGGGTGGGAGACGATGAACTTGAGCACGAACTGCGCCCAGCTCGCCGCGCCGATCTCCGACGACCATGGCGGCAACGGCTTGCCGGCCAAGGCGCGCAGCAGGGCCTTCTCACGGAACGGTCGGTTGGCGATGACGCCGATGCCGCGCTCCAGCGCCAGCGGCAGGATGCGTTTCTCGACCTCGCGGTCGAGCACGTTGTACGTCACCTGCACGAAGTCGAGCTTCTCCTGCTCCATGACCCGCACGAACTCCTCGTGGCGGCGGCCTTCGGACGTCGTGATGCCGACATAGCGCAGGCGGCCCTCGCGCTTCATCGCCTGCAGGCGCGGCAGATGCTCCTGCCAGGCGACGAGATTGTGCACCTGCATCAGGTCGAAACGCGGCACGCCCCATTCGTGGCGCGATTGCTCGATCTGCCGCGGGCCGTCTTCCACCGACGAAGTCCAGACCTTCTCGGCGGAGAACACGGCGTCCTGCCGCCCCAGCTTGCGCAGCCCGTAGCCGATCGTGTCCTGCGAAGAGGCGTACATGGGTGAGGAATCGATCATGCGCCCGCCGCCCTCGAAGAAGGCGCGCATGACGGCGGCGCTGGCCTCGAGTGCGGCGGGATCCCTGCCGACATTGAAGGTGATCCATGTGCCCAGCCCGACCAGCGGCATCGCCTCGCCGCTCGAGGGAATGGCACGCGTTAGCGGCGCCGTCCTTGCTTCGCCGCTCCTCGTCGCTGCCGCCGCCAGGCCGACCGCGCCGGCCAGCAGCGCGCGCCGGCCGAGGCCGGAAGATCTGCCGATGCTATCCGACATGGCTGGGCTCCCGCGTTGCGCTCGTGTCCGATGTCGTCGGCGTTGCCGCATCCGTCGCTGCCGCAAGCCTGGCGACGTAGAAGCCGTAGCGCGGCATGTCGAGCTCGTCGCCCTCGAGGCGGCCGGCCGGCAGGCCCGGCAGCGAGAATTCGCGTTCGACCGGCGCCGGCAGGCGCAGGCGGAAGCCGTCGCCGGTCAGGGCGCAGACCACCAGCAGCCGTTCCTGGTCCGATCGTCGTTCGAAAGCGACAAGACCCGGCTCGGTGGCGATGAAGGCGATGTCGCCGGTGATCAGGGTCGGATGGCCGCGCCGCCAGCGCAGGAAGCCGCGCGTGAAGTTCAGCACCGATTTCGGATCGGTTTCCTGCAGCGATACCGCCAGCGGCAGATGCTCCGGCGCGACGGGCAGCCACGGCTCGGCGGTCGAAAACCCGGCATGCGGCAGCTCGGCGTCCCACGGCATCGGGGTGCGGCAGCCGTCGCGGCCGCGGAACTCGGGATAGAAATTGAGCCCGAACGGGTCGCGCAGGCGTTCGAAAGGCACGGTTGCCTCCGGCAAGGCCAGTTCCTCGCCCTGATAGATAAAGACAGTGCCGCGCAGGCTGCCCAGCAGCGCGATCAGAATCTTGGCGTAGTCGGCCGGCGCCGCCTCGCCGCCCCAGCGTGTCACCGCGCGCGCCACGTCGTGATTGCTGAAGGCCCAGCTCGGCCAGCCGTGATGGCGGCCGTTGTGGAAGGCCTGGAAGGCGTCCGGCAGATATTGCGTGTCGAGTTGCGGCCCCAGCAGCGCGAAGCAATAGGCGCTGTGCAGCGGCGCGCCGGGCCCGGCGTATTCCTCCATGACCTTGAGGCTGTTGTCGTCGGCGATCTCGGCCAGCAGCGCGACTTCGCCGAACTCGCGCGCCAGCGCCCGCAGCCGGCGGAGGAAAGGCAGCGTCTCCGGCCGCGACTTGTCGAAAACATGCATCTGGCGATTGTAGGGATTGGAAGGCCGCACCCCGTCGGTCGGCGGCGCCCCGGCCGGCCGCGGCGGGTTGTTGCGCAGCTTGCGGTCGTGGGTCAGGAAGTTGCAGGCGTCGAGGCGGAAGCCGTCGACGCCGCGCTCGAGCCAGAAGCGGCATTCCTCGAGCAGCGCGGCCTGCACCGCCTTGTTGTGCACGTTGAGATCGGGCTGGCCGGGCAGAAAATTGTGCAGGTAGTACTGCTCGCGCCGCGGCTCCCATTGCCAGGCGGGGCCGCCGAACATCGACAGCCAGTTGTTGGGGGCGCTGCCGTCGCGCCTGGCGTCGGCCCAGACGTACCAGTCGGATTTGGGATTGTCGCGGCTGCGGCGTGAGTCGAGAAACCACGGATGACGGTGCGAGGTGTGGCTCAGCACCATGTCGATGATGATCTTCAGGCCCAGCTCGTGCGCCTGTGCCAGCAGCCGATCGAAATCGGTCAGCGTGCCGAAGATCGGATCGACGCCGCGATAGTTGGAAATGTCGTAGCCGAAATCCTCCATGGGCGAGGTGAAGAAGGGCGAAATCCAGATCGCATCGACACCGAGCGAGGCGATATAGGGCAGTCGCTCGGCGATGCCCGGCAGATCGCCGATGCCGTCGCCGTTGCTGTCGAGAAAGCTGCGCGGATAGATCTGGTAGATCACCGCGCCGCGCCACCACTCCATGAGAACTCCATTTGCCGGCGCTTCGTTTCGATCCCTGGCAGAAGCAACGTCCGGCTCTTCACGAGGTTGCGTCTCCGTCCTGTGCAGATGCGAAATCGCATCAGATATGCATATAAAAACCCATTAGATATCAGCGTTTTGACATTGGCATACCGCGTTTGCACCGCGTTGGGGTGGACATCTGTCAGTGCCCGCGCCCATATTCCCATCATCCAACAAGCGGCAAGAGGTCGCAAACACACACCATTCACTTGGCGGCGTGCGCGTCGTCGATTTCAAGCAGCGGAGGCCCAACCGTGCCACAAGACGGCCCAGCCACGCAGTCCTGCAACGGCGCCAGCCCGGAGCCATTCGAACATGTGACCGTCATCGGCGGTGGGGCGTGGGGCACCGCGCTCGCCATGATCGCCGACACCGCCGAACGGCGCGTCTCGCTGTGGATCCGCGAAAGCGCGGCCGTCGAGCAGGTGCGACGCGAGCGGCGCAATCCTTTCCTGCCGCGGTTCGAGCTGCCGCCGTCGATCGCCGTGACCGACGATCTGGCCGGCGCGCTGGCCGGCGCCGAACTCGTCCTGTTGGTCGTTCCCTCCCAGTTCCTGCGCGCCATGGCGCGCGACGTCGAGAATCGGCTGCCGAAGGGCGTGCCGGTCGTCGTCTGCAGCAAGGGCATCGAGCTCGATACGGGACTGCTGATGACGCAGGTCGTGGCGCAGGAAATGCCCGGCCGGCCGCAGGCCGTGCTGTCGGGGCCGAGTTTCGCCGAAGAAGCGGCCGCCGGCCAGCCGACGGCGGTGACCATCGCCGTCGATCCGGCGAACGGCGGCGATCTCCTGACGCCGGACAATCTCGCCGCCCGTGTTGCGCTGACCCTGGGTACGCTGAGCTTCCGGCCGTACCTGTCGGACGATCAGACCGGCGTCGAGGTCGGCGGCGCGGTCAAGAACGTGCTGGCGATCGCCTGCGGAATCGCCGCCGGTCGTGGACTGGGATCCAATCCGCGGGCGGCGCTTATCACGCGGGGCCTGGCCGAAATCAAACGCCTGGCGCTGGCGCTGGGCGGCAAGCCCGAAACCGTCACCGGACTGGCCGGCATCGGCGATCTGGCGCTGACCTGCTCGAGCGAGCAATCGCGCAACTTCACTTTCGGCAAGGCGCTGGGCGAAGGTCGGACCGTCGAGCAGGCGCTGGCCGGCAAGAGTGCGGTGGTCGAGGGCGTCGCCAACGCCCGCTCGGTCGCGGCACTGGCCGAGCGGCTGGAGGTCGAGATGCCGATCTGCGCCACGGTCGACGCCATCCTGCATCGCGGCCTGCCGGTCGGCGAGGCGATCGCCGAATTGCTGAGCCGCCCGCTGCGCGCCGAACTTCGAGCGCTTGAAGAGCGGGTCAAGCTGCCGCATCCGGCGGCGGAGCCGGCCGCCCCATGACGCAGCCCGGCCTGATCCTGGCGACGGATCTGGACGGGACGTTTCTCGGCGGTTCGGACAGTCAAAGGCGTCGCCTCTACGATGCGATCTCCGCGCGCCCGGACGCGCTGCTGGTGTTCGTCACCGGCCGCGATCTCGACTTCATCCGCGAACTGATCGCCCAGCCCGGCATGCCGCGCCCGCACTACGTCGTCGGCGACGTCGGGACCACCGTGGTCGACGGCGCGTTCCGGCCCGTGGCGGCGGTGCAGGACGAGATCGCGCGGCGCTGGGGCAATGCCAACGAACGCGTCGAGGCGATGCTGGCCGACGAGCCGGGTCTGCGCCGACAGCCGACGCCGTTCCACAACCGCGTCAGCTACTACTACGAGCCGGCCGAACTGCGGCCCGAAACGGTCGAGAAGATCGAGAATGCGGGGTTCGACTGCCTGCTGTCGGCCGACACGTTTCTCGACGTGCTGCCGCGCGGCATCGCCAAAGGGCCGACGCTGATGCGCCTGCTGCAGACTCTCGACCTGCCGGCCGAGGCGGTGCTGGTGGCGGGCGACACGCTCAACGACCTGTCCCTGTTCCAGACCCGCCTGAAGGGCGTGGCGGTCGGCAACTCCGAACCGAAGCTGCTCGACGCCATCGCCGACTATTCCTGGGTCTATCGCAGCGCGCACCCGGGCGCCGCCGGCATAACCGACGCCCTGCGCCATTTCGGCCTGGAAGGACAACGACACCAATGACCCAGCCCAACACCAAGAAATCCTCGCTCGTGATCGTCTATCACCGCCAGCCCTACGAGGAGGCGGTCGAGAACGGCCGCACGGTCTACCGCGAGAACAAGAGCCCCAACGGCATCGTGCCGACGCTGAAGAGCTTCTTCGGCCGCATCGAGGCCGGGCAGGGCGCCTGGGTGGCGTGGAAGCAGATCAACGCCAAGCAGCAGGCCAAGTTCGAGCGCGTCATCAATATCGAGGACAGCTACGGCAGCTATATGGTCTCGCGCCTGCCGCTGACCGCCGACCAGGTGCGCAGCTTCTACCATGTGACCTCCAAGGAGGCGCTGTGGCCGATACTGCATTCCTTCCCCTGGCTGTTCCTCTACGAGAACGTCGACTGGGCGACGTTCAGGGAAGTGAACAAGCTGTTCGCCGAAGCCGCCGCGGCACAGGCTGAAGACGGCGCGCTGGTGTGGATCCACGACTACAATCTGTGGCTGGTGCCGCAATATCTGCGAGCGCTCAACCCCACCCTGCGCATCGCCTTCTTCCACCACACGCCGTTCCCCGGGCCGGACGTGTTCAACATCCTGCCGTGGCGCGACGAAATCATGGACAGCTTGCTGAAATGCGATCTGGTGGGCTTCCACATTCCGCGCTACGCCAAGAACTTCGCCGACGTCGCCCGCTCGCTACGCGACGTGTCGATCGAGAACGACACCGAGGTCGAGCACGGCATGACGCCGGTCGGCCAGGCGCTGTCGGAACCGGAGACGCCGACGCGGCTGCTGGTCGACGGCCGCCATGTCGCCATCGATGCCTTCCCGGTCGGCACCAGTCCCGATGTCATCGACCGGCTGCTGCAGGAGCCTTCCAACCGCAAGCTGCAGGAGAGCATCGCCGAGGAGCTGTCCGACCAGCGCCTGCTGATCGCGGTCGGCCGCACCGACTACACCAAGGGGATGCGCGAGACGCTGCTGGCCTTCGAGCGGCTGCTGACGCGCCGTCCCGAGCTGCACGGCAAGATCAAACTGATCGTCACCTCGGTGCGCGCCGCCTCCAACATGCGGGTCTACAAGGACACGCAGCGCGACGTGGAGGCCCTGGTCGGCCGCATCAACGGCCAGTTCTCGAACTTGCGCTGGACGCCGATCCTGCTGTTCACCAACGCCATCCCCTTCGACCGGCTGCTGGCCTATTACCGCATGGCCGATCTCTGCATCATCACTCCCCTGCGCGACGGGCTCAACCTGGTCGCCAAGGAGTACGTCGCGGCCAAGGGCGACAAGCCCGGGGCTCTGGTGCTGTCGGAATTCACCGGCTGCGCCGTGGAGTTTCCGCAGGCCATCCTCACCAATCCCTATTCGACCCGCGCCATGGACGCCGCCATCGATCGCGCTCTCGACATGCCGGCCGACGAGGCGCGCAGCCGCATGCAGGCGATGCAGGAAGTGGTTCGTCGCTACGACGTCGGACACTGGGTCGATCACACCTTCGACCGGTTCGGCGAGATCGGCGGTCCGCGCGGCGGCGCGCGTCTGGCGGCGGTTGGAACCGCCGCGCAGTAGGGCCGGTTTCCCGGGAAACAGGAAAAGGAGCGGGAGGATGAAAGCACGAACCCTGCCGGCGTTTTGCGGCCTCGCTTTGGCGCTCGTTATGGCGGCGCCAGCCGCTGCGGATCCGGTCGAAATCTCGATCTCCTGCGGCGCGCTCGGCATCGAGCTGAAACTCTGCACCGAGGGCGTGCGGGCCTGGGAGAAGAAGACGGGCAACAAGGTCGAGGTCGTATCGACGCCCAATTCCTCGACCGAGCGGCTGGCGCTCTACCAGCAGGTGCTGAGTTCGAAGGCCGACGACATCGACGTGCTGCAGGTCGACGTGGTGTGGCCGGGCATTCTCGCCAGCCATCTGATAGACCTGACGCCCTATGTGGGCGAGGATCCCAAGGCGCATTTTCCGGCGCTGATCGAGAACGACACGATCGACGGCAAGCTGGTCGCCATGCCGTGGTGGACCGATGCCGGCGTGCTGTACTACCGGACCGATCTGCTCAGGAAGCACGGCTTCGAGCCGCCCGCCACCTGGGCCGAGATGGCCAAGGCGGCGCGCGCGATCCAGAAGGCCGAGCGCGCGGCCGGCCAGGACGGGCTGTGGGGCTACGTCTTCCAGGGCCGCGCCTATGAGGGACTGACCTGCAACGCGCTGGAATGGGTCGATGCTTTCGGCGGCGGCGCCATCGTCGATGGCGAGGGCGAGATCACGATCGACAATCCCAGGGCGCGACAGGCCTTGGCGACCGCCGCCTCGTGGATCGACGACATCTCGCCCAAGGGCGTTCTCAACTACGACGAGGAGGCCGCGCGCGGCGTGTTCCAGAGCGGCAATGCCGTGTTCATGCGCAACTGGCCCTATGCCTGGTCGTTGTCGCAAAGCGCAGACAGCCCGGTCAAGGACAAGGTCGGCGTCGTGGCGCTGCCCAGGGGCGGCGGGGGCGGCAAGACCACCGGCGCGCTGGGCGGCTGGCACCTCGCCGTATCGCGCTATTCCGAGCACCCGAAGGAAGCCGCCGACCTGGTCAGGTTCCTGACCAGCGCCGCCGAGCAGAAGCGCCGCGCCATCGAAGGCTCGTACAACCCGACCGTCGTGGCGCTCTACAAGGACGCCGACGTGCTGAAGGCCAATCCGTTTTTCGGCGAGCTGTTCGACACGTTCGAGAATGCGGTGGCGCGGCCGGCCGCCGTTGCCGGCCCGTCCTACAACCGCGTCTCTTCCGCCTTCTGGACCGCCGCGCACGAAATCCTGGCGGGCCAGGCCAAACCCGGACCGCGACTGCAGGCGCTGCAAGGCGAACTGAAGCAGATCAAGCGCCGCGGCCGCTGGTAAGGCGCGTGAGTCTGGCGCAGCCCACAGCGAGGACGCTGCCGCGGCCGCGCGCCTCGGCGGCGGCGCGGCGCAATCTGCGCACAGCCTGGCTGTTTCTGGCGCCGATGCTGGCGGTGCTGGCGCTGGTTGCCGCCTGGCCGCTGCTGCGCACCATCTTCTTCAGCCTGACCAACGCCACGCTGGTCGATACCGCCAGCTACGATTTCATCGGGCTCGAGAACTATCTCGTGCGCGACGACGGCGAATGGTACGGGCTGCTGGCCGATCCCGAATGGTGGAGCGCGCTCGGCAACACGCTGGTCTTCACCGGCATTACCGTCTTCTTCGAGACTGTGTTCGGCGTGCTGATCGCGCTGATCCTCAACGCCAGTTTCCGCTTCCGCGGCCTGGTGCGCGCCGCCGTACTGGTGCCATGGGCCATTCCCACCGTGGTGTCGGCCAAGATCTGGGCCTGGATGCTGCACGACCAGTTCGGCATGGTGAACGATCTGCTGCTGCGTATCGGCCTGATCGCCGCGCCCATCGCCTGGCTGGCCGATCCCAACCTGTCGCTGTGGTCGGTGGCCGCCGTCGACATCTGGAAGACGACGCCCTTCGTCGCCCTGCTGGTGCTGGCCGGCCTGCAGATGGTGCCGCAGGACTGCTACGAGGCGGCGCGCGTGGATGGGGTCCATCCGGTGCGGCTGTTCTTCCAGGTCACTCTGCCGCTGATCCGCCCGGCGCTGATCGTCGCCGTCATTTTCCGCCTGCTCGATGCGATGCGCGTCTTCGACGTCGTCTACGTCATGACCGGCAACGCCAAGGCGACGCAGACGCTGTCGGTCATGGCGCGCCAGCAGCTGGTCGACTTCCAGGACGTCGGCTACGGCTCGGCGGTGTCGACCCTGCTGTTCATCGCCATCGGCCTTCTGACGGCGCTCTACCTGATGGCCCTGCGGCCCGATCTGGGAGGTCGCCGACAATGAGGAAGACGCTCAAGTCTTTCGGCTTCTGGCTGCTGGTGGCGCTGGTGCTGCTCTACTTGCTGTTCCCCTTCTACTATGCCGTCATCACCTCGCTGAAGAGCGGCTCGGCCATCTTCCGAGTCGACTACTGGCCGACAGCGTTCGACCTGTCGAATTACGGCCGGGTCTTCGCCGAGCAGTCCTTCGCGCGCAACATCCTGAACTCGGTGATGATCGCCACCGCCGTGGTGGCGATCTCGCTGGCGCTCGGTCTGACCGCTTCCTTTGCGCTGGGCCGCATCCGCTTCCGCGGCCGCGCCACCTTGCTGCTGGCGATCCTTTCGGTGTCGATGTTTCCGCAGGTCGCCGTGCTGTCGGGCCTGTTCGAGCTGATCCGCGTGCTGGGCCTGTTCAACAACCCGCTGGGCCTGATCCTGTCCTATCTGATCTTCACCCTGCCGTTCACCGTCTGGGTTCTGACCGCCTTCATGCGCGACCTGCCCGTCGAGATCGAGGAGGCGGCGATCATGGACGGGGCCTCGCCCTGGGTGCGGCTGACGCGCGTCTTCCTGCCGCTGCTGGCGCCGGCCATGGTGACCACGGGCCTGCTGGCCTTCATCGTGGCGTGGAACGAGTTCCTCTTCGCCCTGACCTTCACCCTGTCGAACGAGCAGCGCACCGTGCCGGTGGCCATCGCGCTGATCACCGGCGCCAGCGAGTTCGAAGTGCCGTGGGGCAACATCATGGCCGCCTCGATCATCGTCACCCTGCCGCTGATCGCCCTGGTGCTGGTGTTCCAGCGCCGGCTGGTCGCCGGGCTGACGGCCGGCGCGGTCAAGGGCTAGGAGGAGCGGCATGGCGACGGTGACCCTGGAAGGCGTGCGCAAGGCGTTCGGCGGCGTCGAAGTGATCCACGGCGTCGATCTGGAAATCGCCGACGGCGAGTTCGTCGTCTTCGTCGGGCCCTCCGGCTGCGGCAAGTCCACCCTGCTGCGGCTGATCGCCGGGCTTGAGGACGTCAGCGCCGGCCGCATCAGGATCGGCGAGCGCGACGTCACCGACGTCGAGCCGGCCAGGCGCGGCGTGTCGATGGTGTTCCAGTCATACGCGCTCTATCCGCACATGAACGTCTATCGCAACATCGCCTTCGGCCTGACCCTGGCGAAGACGGCGCGTGAAACGGTCGACCAGCGCGTGCGGGCGGCGGCGGAGATGCTGCAGATCGGCGAGCTGCTCGAGCGCCGTCCGCGCGAACTCTCCGGCGGGCAGCGCCAGCGCGTGGCGATCGCCCGCGCGATCGTGCGCGAGCCCGAGGTGTTCCTGTTCGACGAGCCGCTGTCCAATCTCGATGCCGCGCTCAGGGCGCAAACCCGCGTCGAGCTGGCGCGCATGCACGAGCGGCTCGGCCGCACCATGATCTTCGTCACCCATGACCAGGTCGAGGCCATGACGCTCGCCGACCGGCTGGTGGTGCTCAATGCCGGCCGCGTCGAGCAGGTCGGCGCGCCAACCGAGCTCTACCATCGACCGCGCAGCCGCTTCGTCGCGGGCTTCCTGGGCTCGCCGCAGATGAATTTCCTGCCGGCGGTGATCGCCGGTTGCGAGGCGCGGCTGTCGGACGGCACCAGAATCACGGTGCCGCGGCCGGGGTTGGCCGGGCCGGCGACCCTGGGCATCAGGCCGGAAGATCTGGCGCTGGCTGGCGCCGGCGAGGCGGACACGCTGGCCGGCAAGGTGGCGCTGGTCGAGGAGCTGGGCGAGGCGCGCAGCATCCATGTCGAACTTGGCGACGGAAGCCTGGTTGTGCTGCGCGATCGCGGCGAGAGAGCGCCGCGACGGGGCGAGCGCGTCGCGATCGCCCCGGTCGCCGAGCGCTGGCATGTATTCGACGCCGACGGGCTGCGCGTCGTGCGCGACTGACGGCGTCGAACGATTCAGGCGACCGCCGGCGACTGCCGCCGCTGTCCGATCATTTCCAGTTCCGCGAAGACCGCCACAGCGACCGCCTGGGCGATGATGACGACGATCCCGAACGTGTTGGGCGCGATCAGGTCGGTGAACAGGATGGCGACGCTGGCCACCGACCAGGCGAAATTGCCGAGAACGACCAGCCAGACAAGGGCGGGTAACGGATAGCTTCGCAGCGCCAGCAGCGACAGCGCAAAGACGACGAAGAAAACCCCGATGGCGAGCACGAAGCCCGCCGGCAGGCCGAGCAGCCCGGCAACAAAGCCGGGAGCTGCGGCCATGACGAGACCCATCGAGCCGCTGGCCGCAGCGTCGAGCAGCAGCGCCTGGCGCAGAAAATTTCCGTTGGCGAACATGATTGCGTCCTCCAGATGATGATTTCGGGTCAATGCGCCGGCGCCTGGTCGAGAAACCCGGTGACGCGATGCAGGCGGCCATCGCCCGACAACGTCGCGAAATCGGTGCCCTTGACCACGGCTTCGCCGCCCTGCGGGCCCAGCGCCCAGGAAAAGCGCAGGTTGCAGCCATGCGCGTCCGCCTTGCCGAGCAGGCTGAAGCGGAAATCGGGAAAGCGCTGCTGCACGCCGGCGATCATGCTGTCCAGGCCGTCATGCCCGTCGCCCTGCATCAGCGGATCGACGTAGCGCGCGTCCTCCGCCCAGGTGCGGGCGATCAGGGCGCGGCGGCTGCCGGCATCGGTTTCGTTCCAGATCGCGATGTAGCGATCGACCAGTTCCTTGATCTCGTTCATCTGCTTCTCCTTCTTCTCTGCGCATCGTTCGATGCGAGCCCATGCTGGCGCGAGAAGACGCTTGCGGTCGATTACGCGGCAGGTAAGAAATTGAAGTTTCCCGCCTACCTGCGTGGTAAGGGAGCGCGCGCGCTTTGGCGGGCGGGAAGGCTTGTTGGTCGAGGAGAGTAGGGATGGACGCGGTATTTTCGGTCGATGGCGAGAAGGTTGAAACCAGCCACTACGCCGCCGGCCCTTGGGATCCCACCATGCAGCATGGCGCGGCTCCCTCGTCGCTGATGCTCCACGCCGCAGAGGCCCTGCCGACCGCCGTGCCGATGCGTGTCGCGCGCATCACCTCGGAGCTGATGAAGCCGGTGCCCGTCGCGCCGCTCACCTTGAAGGCGCAGGTCGTGCGCGAGGGGCGCAAGCTGCAGCTCTGCGCCATCTCGCTGCTGGCCAATGGCAGCGAAGTGGCGCGCGGCACGGTGCTGAAACTGCGGCGCGCCGATCTCGGTTACGATCCCGCCATAGCCCAGCCGCCGCTCGATCTGCCGCTGCCGGAACAAGGCACGGCGCGCGCCACCATCGGCAAGAACAATCCCTTCCTCACCGGTCTCAGCACCGCGGTCGTCAAAGGCAGTTTCGAGACCACCGGCCCGGCCGCCTGCTGGTTCCGCGCCGATCGGCCGATCGTCGCCGGCGCGCCCGTTTCCCCCGCCATGCGCGCCGTCATCGCCGGAGATTTCTGCAACGGCGCCTCGACGCCGCTGCCGTTCAAGGACTGGACCTTTCTCAACGCCGACCTGACGATCTCGCTGGCGCGCGATCCGGTCGGGGAGTGGGTGCTACTCGATTCCGAAACCTGGCTGGGCCCGGACGGCTCGGGCATCGCCTTCGCCCGCCTGGGTGACACCGAAGGCTATTTCGGCCGCGCCATCCAGAGCCTGGTGCTGGACCGGCGCTAGTCATCTGACAGCGCAAAGCGGCAACAACGACCCGCCGCCCCTTCCGCTCGTCGCCAGTTTGGCTAGGATAACTGCAACGAATCCGCGCAGCGGATCGAAGCGGGGGGCGACGTCATGAGACTGCCGCGTATTGTATTGGCTGGCATCAGCGCGCCGGCGCTGCCGATCGCGGGCCTCGGCCTGCCGATCGTGGTCTATCTGCCGCCCTTCTTCGCCGACACCGTCGGCATCGGACTGGGCGCGGTCGGCATCATCTTCATGCTGGCGCGCTTCTGGGACGTCTTCACCGACCCGTTCTTCGGCATGATCGCCGACCGCTCGCGCCCGCCCTTCGGCCGCCGCCGCTTCTGGCTGGCGCTGGCCGCGCCGGTGCTGATGGTCAGCGTCTGGCAGCTCTTCAATCCGCCCGAGGGCGCGGGCCCGCTCTACCTGGGCGCCTGGCTGGCCGTGATGTATGTCGGCTGGACGATGGCGACCATCTCGGTGATCTCCTGGAGCGCCGAGCTGTCGAACGACTACGACGAGCGCACGAGGGTGCAGGCCTGGTACATGGGCTTCCTGATGGTCGGGCTGATCGTCGTGCTGATGATCCCGGCGGCGATCGAAGGGCTGGGCGGCGGCGACAGCCGCGCCAAGATGCGGGGCATCGCAACGTTCATCGTCGTGTTGCTGCCACTGTGCATCGGCTTCGCCATCTGGAAGGTCCCGGAGCGGGCGGTGGTGGAGGACAAGTCGGCCGCCTGGGGCCGCGCTTTTCTCGCCATGTGTCGCTCGCGCCCGCTGCTGCTGATCATGCTGTGCGATCTGGTGATCGGCCTGGCCAGCGGCATCGCCGGCTCGCTCTATCTCTTCGTCGCCCGCGATGCGCTTGGCCTGGGCAAGACGGCCAGCCTGCTGCTGCTGTTCTATTTCCTCACCGGCTGCCTGGCGGTGCCGCTCTGGGCCTGGGCGGCGCGGCGGCTGGAGAAGCACCGCGCCCTGGCCGGCGCCTCGGTCTATGCCGGGCTGACGGCGCTGCTGTTCCTGCTGGTGCCCGAGAACGGCGTCGCCATCATGCTGATCGTCACCGTGCTCAACGGCGTGACCTACGCCTCGGCTCGCTTCCTGCTCAAGGCGATGATGGCCGACGTCACCGATCTCGACCGGCTCGAGAGCGGGCGCATGCAATCGGGCGTCTTCTTCTCTCTGCTGACCATGACGGAGAAGATCGGCCTGGCGCTGGCCGTTGGCGTCACCTACCTCGTGCTCGATTCGATCGGCTTCGTCGCCGGCGGCCAGAACTCGGAGGAGGCGATTCGCGGCCTGCTGCTGCTGTTCGCGCTGTCGCCGGCGGTGCTGCATCTGGCCGCCGCCATAATCCTGTGGCGCTTCCCGCTCGGCCGCGCGCACCAGCAGGAACTGCGCGCCAGGCTGGCGACCCGCTTCGGCGACTGAGGGCCGGCCGGGATATTTTACTGGCCGCGCCTGCCGCGATCTTCCGGCCGTTCTGCGCCGCACAACAGCGTTCGCCCGGCGATTTGCCTTGGGTCCATTCCTGTTCTATCCATGAACAAAATACGTCGTGGCAGTGGACCGGGAGCGAAGCGCCGTGAGTGACCAGAAAGCCTATTCCGGCATGCGGATCGTCGACCTGACGCAGGGTATTGCCGGACCGCATTGCACCATGCTGCTGGCGCAGCATGGCGCCGACGTGATCAAGATCGAGCCGATGGAAGGCGACTGGGGCCGCACGCTTGGCGACCTCCGCGGCGACCATTGCGGCCACTCGGTGATGTTCAACCGCGGCAAACGCTCGATCGCGCTCAATCTCAAGCATCCCGAGGGCATCGCCATCGTGCGCAAGCTGGCAGCCGACGCCAACGTCTTCGCCGAAAGCTTCCGCCCGGGCGTCATGGCGCGTCTCGGCTTCGGCTACGAGGCGCTGAAGGAGATGAACGAGAAGATCATCTACTTCTCGGTCTCCGGCTTCGGCCAGGACGGTCCCTACAGCAAGCGGCCGACGGTGGACACGCTGATTCAGGCCTTCTCCGGCATGATGGTGATGAACCGCACGCCGGACGGGCTGCCGCATCGCCAGGGCATGATCGCCGTCGACGTGCTGACCGGCCTCTACGGCTTCCAGGCGGTGTCGGCCGCGCTTATGCGCCAGCTACGCTTCGGCCAGGGCTGCCGCATCGACAACTCGATGATGCTGGCCACCGCCGCCTTCCAGGGCGCCAAGCTGATGGAGCACGCCATCAGCAACGGCAATCCGCCGCCGCTCTACGTGCCGGCCGGCATGTTCAGGACGTCGGACGGCTTCATCGTCATCTCCTCGATGCGCAAGCATCATTTCACGACCCTGATGGAGCTGATCGGCCGGCCCGACATTCCGGCCGATCCGCGCATGCAGACCCACGATTCGCGCATCCGCAACGCGCCGATCATCAACAAGGCGCTGACCGAGGCCTTCCCCTCGAAGAGCACCGAGGAATGGCTGAAGCTGCTGATCGACAACGGCGTCTTCGCCGAGCGCGTCAACAACTACCAGGAATATCTCGACCATCCGCACGTCGCCGCCGTCAACGCGGTCGACTGGGTCGAGCAGGACGGCGTCGGCAAGGTGCCGATCGCGCGCATCCCCGGCCTGCCGCGGCCGGTCGAGAATCTGGCGGCCCAGCATTCGCCGCATATCGGCGAGCAGGGACGCGAGATCCTGGGCGAGATGGGCTACAGCGCCGGCCAGATCGACGGGCTGATCAAGGACGGCGCCGTCGGCGCTCCGCCGCAGGCCGCGCGCGCGGCGGAGTAGGGCGTCTCAGTCCAGCGCCACTCAGTCCAGCGCCACGTCGGCCGCCAGCAGGCGCGCCCTGAGCGCGTCGCGATCCCTCCGCAGCAGCGTCAGGGCATTGCGGGCTTCGGCGACGCCCGCGAGCAGCGCCTCGGCCGCCGGCCGCGCGTTGCGGTCGGCCTGTGTCATGCGCTGCAAATTGGCCTCGGCGTCGCGGTAGAAGCGGCGGATGCCGGTGAGCGCGGCGCCCGGCACCTGGAAGGTTTCCCTCGAGAAGCGCATCGCGTCCCACACGAAAGTCTGCAGTTCGAAGCGTGCGCCCGACGCGAAGAAGCCCTGGGCCTGGCCGCCGGTGAACGCCTTGCCCCAGCGTTCGGCCTGGTCGAGATTGTCGGCTACCTCCTCGATCAGCGCGTTGCGCATGTGGTAGCCGTCGCGATCGCCGATCAGCTGGTCGAACTGGACCGCCTTTGTGAAGCCGGCCTGGGCGGCGAGATAGACGCCGAGAACCGTGGCGACGATGACCACGAACTGCGCGATCCAGAATTCCAGATTGTCCTTCTCGCGCACCTTGAGAAGTGCGGCCCAGCGTGCGACCCCGATCATGGCGGTTTCCCCTCCGCAGCAAGTTGCCTAAAGCAATTGTCATACAGATTGAGGATTCGCGGCAATCGATGTCGTGGTTTCAAGAGTGCGGATGGTCGGCCGGCCGATCGGGGCGGGCGCGGAAGATGCGGCCGTCGGCCGACAGCAGCACGGCGACCGGACGGGTTTGCTCGAAATTGGCCAAAACGATCATGACGATCACCATGATCGGCACGCACAGGAACATGCCGATCACGCCCCAGATGGTGCCCCAGACCATCAGCGACAGGATGATGACGAACGGGCTGAGGTTGAGCGAGCGGCCCATGATCGCGGGTTCTATGACATTGGCCATCGTGATCTGCGTCGCGCCCATGGTGACGGCGACGACGAAGAACGGGGTCAGGCTGTCGAACTGCACGAGCGTCAGCAGCATCGGCGAGACGATGGCCAGCATCGAACCGACGGTGGGGATGAAATAGAAGAAGAAGATCAGGACGGCCCAGAAGCCGGCGAAGTCGAGGCCGACCGCCCACATGATGCCGTAGCCGATCAGGGCCATGATCAGGCCGAGCGTGATCTTGATGCGCAGGTAGATCTGAATGTCCTGCGAAACCTGCACCAGGATGGTCTTGAAGCGCGCCGAGCGTTCGGAGTCGAGGAACAGCAGCTCCAGCTTGCGATTGGCGTTGATCTGCTCGACGAACAGGAAGCCGACATACACCACGACGATGCCGATGACGCCGGCTACCGATGCCGCCGCGCCGGCGATGTCGGAAATGACCCGCCCGAGATCGAACCGGTTGAACAGCTCCGACAGGCTCGGCGCCTGGTCGAACCCCAGCCGGTCGGCGACGGACAGGAAGACGCGCTCGAGCCGCTGCTGGTAGCCGGGCGCCGCGGCGATAACGGCGCTGACGTTGCGGCCGATGATCGTGCCCAGCACCCAGACCAGCGTGCCGAAGCTCAGGATGGCGGCCGTCAGGGCCACCGAGCGCGGCAGGACAAAGCTGCCGATGCGCAGGCGCTTGTAGAACTCGGCCAACGTGTCGATCAGGTACCAGAA
>JBFWZG010000023.1:0-33338 GCA_050185515.1 Reyranellaceae bacterium | reverse complement strand
ATGCGTTCCTAAGTCGTTGAATTGGCTACAGCAATGCCCGTCCCGTTATACGGAACCGCCCCACGGTCAGTTTTGCCCCAATCCCGATGGGAATTCAATCACTTCGCGGGGGGCCCGGTTCCGGGGGGCGGCAGCGGCCTTACGGGGTCTCGGGCGGGATGGAGACCGCCACTTCGGGCAGGCGTTCGTTGAGGGCGTTCCCCGCCGCCTCCGTCAGGTCGAGCACGTCGCTCTGGTAGAGCACCGCCTCGCGCCGCACGACCAGCGAGATGCCCTGCTCGACCGCCAGTTCCTCGATCACCGCCAGCAATGTGCGGTTGATCTCGGCGCTGGCGTCGTTGAAGGCCTGGTCGATCAGCCGCCGGCGCTGGCGGAAATCGGCCGTAGTGCGGTTGACCCGGTCCTGGAACTCGCGCCGTTTCTCGGTCAGGGCCTCGTTCGACAGCGCGTTGCGCTGCTGCTCGATCGCGGCCTCCTCCTCCTGCAGCTGGCGCTGCAGCTCGTCGGCGCGGCTCTGGTAGCGATCCTGCTCAACCTGCATGCGCCGCTGCAGCGCCTGTGCCGCCAGGGCCTGACGCAGGATGGCCGGGATGTCGATGATGGCGACGCGAAACGCCTCAGCCGCCGGCGCCTCCGCTGCCGGCGCCCCGGCGGCGGGAACGGCGGCGGGCGGCTGCTGCTGCGCGGCCGACGGCGAGACGGCCAGGGGCAGCAGCAGCGCCGCCGCGAGCGAAAGCCGCCCCGGCCGCATGGCGCTAGAACCGGGTGCCGAAGCTGAACCGGAAGTTCTCGACCTCGTCGAAGCTCTCCTTGACGACGGGGATCGCGTAGTCGATGCGAATCGGGCCGAACGGCGAGAACCACTGCAGGCCGAGGCCGGCCGACACGCGCACTGCCGCGGTATCGTAGACGTTGTCGTCGCCCGGCTCGGTGCCCCAGGAACTGCCGGCGTCGACGAAGGCCTTGCCGAAGATGCCGAACTCGGGCGGCAGGCCGAGCGGGAAGCTGGCCTCGGCCGAGACGGCGTAATAGTAGCGCCCGCCCAGCGCATCGTCGCTGTTCTTGTCGCGCGGTCCGGCGCCGCCGACGGCGAAGCCGCGCAGATTGTCGCCGCCAAGGAAGAAGCGATTGGAGATTCGCAGATCGTCGTTGATCGGCACAATGACGCCCGCCTCGGCCGTTCCCGACAGCACCACGCGCTCGAACACCGGATAGTAGTAGGCGCCCTGCACCTTGTTGCGCACGTAGCGCTCGTTGCCGCCAAGGCCCGCGAGGTCGATCGAGTGCCGCAGAATGTATCCCGACGTCGGCACCTGTCGGTTGTCGCGCACGTCGTACGTCAGGACCGAACCGATCTCGGACGTCAGCGTCTTGCCTTCCTGGTCCTTGATGATGGTCGACGCGTTGCTGTCGACGTTCTTGATGTCGTCCTGGCGCAGCGTGTAGCGCAGATTGTGCCGGGTGTTCTCGGTGACCGAATAGCCGCCGCGCAGCGAAAAGCCGATCGAGGCCTGATCGTAGGCGAGATCGTCGTCGTCGGTGCGGGCGATGCGGAAGACGTCGAAGCCGGCCGAAACGTTGCGATCGAGGAAGTACGGTTCGGTGAAGCTGAGATCGATCTGGGTCGACTGCGTGCCGAGCGAGAAGCCAAGCCGCAGATCCTGGCCACGGCCGAGCAGATTGCGCTCGCGGATGCTGACGTCGCCGAGCAGGCCGGAGGTCGACGAGAAGCCGGCGCCGAAGCTCAGTTCGCCGGTGCTCTGCTCGACCACCGAGACGTCGATGATGGTCTTGTCGGGCGCCGTGCCGGGCTGGTTGGCGACGTCGACCTTCTCGAAGAAGCCGAGATTGCGCAGGCGCTGCTGCGAGCGGCGCAGCTTGGCGGAATTGAAGGCGTCGCCCTCGACCACGGTGAACTCGCGCCGGATCACCTTGTCAAGCGTGCGCGAATTGCCCGAGATGTTGATGCGCTCTACATAGACCCGCGGACCTTCCTGGATTTCGAAAGTCAGGTCGATGATGCGGTTGTCCTTGTCGCGGCGCACGTTCGGCCTGATGTCGACGAAGGCGTAGCCCAGATTGCCGACGGCCTCGGTCAGGGCGGCGATGCTGAGGTCGACTTCTTCTGCGTTGTACCAGTCGCCCTCGCGCACGGTGACCAGCGGCCGCAACATTTCGACGTCGAGCTTGTCGAAGCGGGTGACGACGTCGATCTTGCCGAACTTGTAGCGCTCACCCTCGTCCAGCGTGTAGGTGATGAAGAACGAATCGCGCCCCGGCGTCAGTTCGGCAACCGCCGAAACGACGCGGAAGTCGGCGTAGCCTTCCGACAGGTAGAAGCGCCGCAGCAGCTCGCGATCGAAGTTCACCCGGTCGGGATCGTAGCGATCGTCGGACGACAGCACCCGGTACCAAGCGGTTTCCTGCGTGCGCACGACGTCGCGCAGCGAGCCGTCGGAGAACTTCTCGTTGCCGATGAAGCTGATCCGCTGGATGCCCGTCAACTCGCCCTCGACGATTTCGAACACGAGGTCGATGCGGTTCTGCTCGAGCTGGATGATCTTGGGCTCGACCTGGGCGGCGAAGCGGCCGCTGCGGCGATAGAGCTCAAGCACGCGCTTGACGTCGGCCTGGACCTTGGCGCGAGTGAACACCACGCGCGGGCGAAGCTGGACCTCCTGGGTCAGCGCCTCGTCGTCGATGCGCCGGTTGCCTTCGAAGGCGATGCGGTTGATGATCGGATTCTCGACCACCTTGATCACCAGATTGTCTTCCTGGCGGCTGAAGGCGACGTCGGCGAACAGGCCGGTGGCAAACAGCGTCTTGAGCGACGCGTCGAGCTTGGCCGGGTCGAAGGGATCGCCGGTGGCGACGGTCAGGTACGAGCGGATCGTGTCGGGCTCGACGCGATTGTTGCCCTCGACGAGAATCTGGCGGATGACGTTCTGCGTGATCAGGCCGCCGCGCGGGGCTCCCCGTTGCTGAGCCTGAGCCAAGCTGCTCAAACAGACCAGCAGCGCCATCGCGCCGGCAATTGCGGTGACGAACCTAAGCACGCTTCCCCCAATCCGGGTTTACAACATCTTGGGCTATTGCCCTATTTTTCCTACCAGTTCGCCTACTTTTAGCAGCACCAGGTCGTTCCAGGTAGCGAAAACTACGAGGCAGAGAACCAAAAACAAGCCAAACCGCAAAGCGTATTCCTGCGCGCGCAAACTGAGCGGCCGACCCCGCACCGCCTCATAGGCGTAGAAGGCAAGATGGCCGCCATCGAGCATCGGCACCGGCAGCAAATTGAAGACGCCGAGCGTCACCGAAAGGCCGATGATCAGCATCACGACGGCTTCCCAGCCAATCTGGGATGCCTCGCCCGATACTTTCGCAATCCGCAACGGGCCGCCGATTTCGTTCGCCGGACGCAGGCCGAGGATGATCTGCTTGACGACGGTGAAGATCGTTTCGGTCATGTAGACGACCTGTCGGCCGGAATGCAGCAGCGCCTGCGCCGGGCCAAGCCGCTGGTGCTCGCTTACCACGGCATTCGAAATGCCCAGCAGGCCGATCTCGCGCTGCTTGCCGTCGGGTCCGGTGGCGATCGTCGGCGTCGGCGTGACAACCAGCGTACGGGGTGCGCCGGCTCGTTCGACGACGAGTTCGAGCGGCTTGCCGGGGTTCTCGATGACGACATCGCGCAGGCCGGTAAAGCTGTTCACCGGCGTTCCGGCAACCGAAATAATGCGGTCGCCGGCCTGGAGCCCGGCCCGTTCGGCGGCGCTGTCGGCATTCACCGCCCCGACCACAGGCAGGCTGTTCAGGCTGGCGACGCCCAAATCGCCCAGGCGATGGCTGTTGCCAAAGCGGTCGACCATGTCGCGGGCGACTGGCGTGACGACGAGATCAAGAGTGCGCCCATCGCGGGCAACGCTGAACGGTATCTCTATGCCGGGGTTCATCTGCGCGGTCTGCAGCAGATCCTCGAAACTCTCTATCGATCGGCCATCGGCGGCGACAACCCGATCATTCGGCTGCAATCCGGCCTCGGCCGCCGCGCTCCCCGGGTTGACGACCCCGATCACCGGCGGCGTGAAGGAGCGGCCGACGATCATGAACAGAGCCATCAGCGCGACCAGCGCGAACAGCAGATTGGCCAGCGGCCCGCCCGCCACTACCGCGGCGCGCTGCCACAGCGGCTTGGCGTGGAAGCTGTAGCGGCGCTCGTCGGGGCTCAGGGCAGTCTGATCGGCCGGGCCGCTGGCGGCATCGGCATCGCCGAAGAACTTCACGTAGCCGCCGAGCGGAATGGCGCTGAAGCGCCAGCGCGTGCCGGTTTCCTTGCCCGTCCAGCCGAAAAGCTCCGGGCCGAACCCGATGGAGAAGACCTCGACCCGTACGCCGCAGCGGCGCGCGATCAGGAAATGTCCCATTTCATGCACGAAGACCAGCAACGTGATGATCAGCAGAAACGGGACGATGTTGTTCAGGGCCCAGTCGACGATTTCCATCACACCATCCGTTCAGCTATTCGCCGCGTGCCGCTGCACGATTTCGCCGGCGCGCCGGCGCGCCTCGGCATCGACGGCAAAGACATCCTCGAGCGTACGCAGCGGCCCGTCGATGCGCGGCTCCGCCGCCATGCGGGCCAGCGTATCCTCGACGCTCCGCGCAATGTCGAGAAACCCGATGCGTTTCGTCAGAAAGGCCGCAACGGCCACTTCGTTGGCGGCATTCAATACCGTCGGCACGCTGCCGCCCGCTTCAAGCGCCTCACGCGCCAGCCTCAGCGCCGGAAATCGCACCGGATCCGGCGCTTCGAAGGTCAGGGCCGACAGACGCGAGAAGTCGATCTGCTCGGCGGGCGTTGCCATACGCTGCGGCCAGGCCAGCGCAAAGCCGATCGGCGTACGCATGTCCGGACTGCCGAGCTGCGCCAGTACCGAGCCATCGACGTAGCCAACCATCGAATGGATCACCGACTGCGGATGAACCACGATCTCGATCCGCTCGTGGGGCACGGGAAACAGATGCGCCGCCTCGATCAGCTCCAGCCCTTTGTTCATCATGGTGGCCGAATCGACCGAAATCTTGGCGCCCATGTCCCAGTTGGGGTGAGCCACCGCCTGTTCCGGCGTCGCCGCCGCCATGTCGGCCAGGCTCCAGTTACGGAAGGGACCGCCGGATGCGGTCAGGACAATGCGCCCGATCTGCTCGGGCCTCTCGAAATCGAAGACCTGGAAGATCGCCGAATGCTCGCTGTCGACCGGCAGCAGAGTGCCCCCCGACTCGCGCACGGACTGCATCACCAGCGCGCCGGCGCATACCAGCGCCTCCTTGTTCGCCAGGCCGACAACGGCGCCTCGCCGCACCGCGGCCAGGGTCGGGGCCAGCCCGGCGGCGCCGACGATGGCGGCCATCACCCACTCCGACTGGCGGCTGGCCGCTTCGACGAGGGCCTCGGGACCGGCGGCGGTCTCCACATCGGTCCCGGCCAACGCATCCTTGAGCGCGCGGTAGCGGGAGGGATCGGCGACGACGGCGAAGCGCGCGCGCAGCCGGCGCGCCTGATCGGCGAGCAATTCGACCTTGGCGTTGGCGGTCAGCGCCTCGACGACAAAGGCGTCGCGATTGCGCTCGATCAGTTCAACGGTGTTGCAGCCAACCGAGCCGGTCGACCCGAGAATGGCGACACGGCGCGGACGCGGCTGCGCGGCGGGGCGGAGATTGCCGGTCAGCGCCATGGCATCCCCTCGCCACCCAACAGGCGGACGGCCGCGACGAACGCCGCGGCGACGACAAGTCCGTCGATGCGGTCGAGAATGCCGCCGTGACCGGGCAGGATGGAGCCGCTGTCCTTCACTCCGAAATACCTCTTTACCGCCGATTCGCCGATGTCGCCTATCTGGGCCACCGGCGCCAGGACCATGCTGAACAGCACTGCCGTCGGGATATGGGTGCCAAGAATCATGGCCGCAATGAGGCCGCAAATCCCGGCGGCTGCCACGCCGCCGGCCAGGCCGGCCCAGGTCTTGTTCGGACTGATCAGCGGCGCCAGCTTCGGCCCGCCGATCGACTTGCCGGCGAAATAGGCGCCGGTGTCGATGGCGGCCACCGTGGCGAACAGCCACAGCGCCGTCGCCAGCCCCCACTCGGGATCGTGCCGCAGCCACAGCAACGCGGCGACCGGCAGGCCGAGATAGATCAAGCCGCCAAGCAGCCAGCCGGGCCGGCGCCAGCCCCCGGTAAGGCGGCGCCATTCGGCGAACGCCAGCGCCGCGGCCAGCCCGACGAGCAGATCGTACCAGGGAAATCCGCGCCAGGCGGCAAGGCCCGCTACGCCCCCCAGCACCAGACCGGAGGCGACACGAAGACCGAGCTGCGCGAAGCCGCGCGGCCTAGGCGGAGACGGCGCCGTATCGGCGTTCGCGTCGGGCATAATCGGCCAGAGCGGCTTCGAGATGGGACTTGCCGAAATCCGGCCACAGGGTGTCGACGAACATCAGCTCGGCATAGGCCGACTGCCAAAGCAGGAAATTGCTCAGGCGCTGCTCGCCGCTGGTGCGAATGACGAGATCGGGATCGGGAATATCGGCGGTCAGAAGGCAGCGCGAGACGGCTGCTTCGTCGATCGCCGCCGGATCAAGCGCTCCATCGCGCACCGATTCCGCCAGCAGCCGCGCCGCCCGCACCAATTCGGCGCGCGAACCGTAATTGATGGCGATATTGACGAAGATGCGCGTCAGCCCACGGGTGCGCTCCTCGGCTTCGTCGATCAGGCGCACGATGTCTTCCGCCAGGCCCTGGCGTTCGCCGATGACCCGCAATCTGGCGCCGTTGCGCTCCAGCTCCCTGAGCTCAGTCCGCAAATAGTGGCGCAGCAGCCCCATGAGGTCGGAAACCTCCGAGGCCGGCCGTTTCCAGTTCTCGGAAGAAAAGCCGAACAGCGTGAGATGCCGGATGCCGAGTTCGCCTGCCCCCTGCACGGTGCGCTTCAGCGCCTCCGCACCCTGGCGATGGCCCGCCGTGCGCGGCAGCCCGCGCGACATCGCCCAGCGCCCGTTGCCGTCCATGATGATGGCAACGTGCAGCGGCAGGGCGTCTGGCCCCGGGGCGGTGCGGGCTGCTTCCATCGTCAGACCTGGGTTATTTCGCCTTCCTTGTGCGCCAGCGCCTCGTCGATCTTCTTGATGTGGGCATCGGTCATCTGCTGCACCTTGTCGGCAACCTTGCGATGGTCGTCCTGGGACAGGTTGCCGTCCTTCTCCATTTTCTTCAGCATCTCCATGCCGTCGCGGCGCACATTGCGAACCGCGACGCGCGCCTGTTCGGTGTATTTGTGCGCGATCTTCTTCAGTTCGTTCCGGCGCTCCTCGTTCAGCGCCGGGATCGGCACGCGAACGAGCTGGCCGTCGGTCATCGGGTTGAGGCCAAGCCCTGCCTCGCGGATGGCGCGATCGACATGCGACACAAGCGCCTTGTCCCAGACCTGCACGGTGAGCATGCGCGGTTCGGGCACGCTGATTGTGCCGACCTGGGTCAGCGGCATGGAGCTGCCATAGGCATCGACGTGGATCGGCTCGAGCAGGCTGGCCGACGCGCGGCCGGTGCGCAGGCCGGAAAATTCCTTCTTCAGCGCATCCAGCGCGCCGTCCATGCGCTTCTCCAGCGCGCTCAGATCGGGTTGAGCCATGTCTAAGCCTCGTCCGTGATGATGGTGAACAGTCCCTCGCCGCGCATCACCTGTGCGAAGGCGCCGGGATTATGCAGTGAAAAAACCACGATCGGTATGCGGTTCTCGCGCGCCAGCGAGATCGCCGAAGCGTCCATGACCTTGAGGTCGCGCGACAGCACGTCCATGTAGGTCAGCCGATCGTAGCGCTGCGCGGCCTTGTTGGTGCGCGGATCGTCGGAATAGACGCCGTCGACCTGGGTGCCCTTGAGCAGCGCGTCGCAGCCCATTTCGGCGGCGCGCAGGGCGGCGGCGGTATCGGTGGTGAAGAACGGATTGCCGGTGCCGGCGGCGAAGATCACCACCCGCCCCTTCTCCATATGCCGCACGGCCCGCCGGCGGATATACGGTTCGCACACCGTGGTCATCGGAATGGCCGAGACGACGCGGGTCTGCAGGCCGATGCGCTCGAGCGTGTTCTGCACGGCCAGCGAATTGATGACGGTGGCAAGCATGCCCATGTAGTCGGCGCTGGCGCGGTCCATGCCGGCGGCGGCGCCGGAGACGCCGCGATAGATGTTGCCGCCACCGATGACGATGCAGACCTGGACACCGAGCGCATGAACGGTGCGGATCTCCTCCGCCACCACCGACAGCATCTGGGGATCGAGGCCGTAATCCTTCTCCCCCATCAGTCCTTCGCCGGACAGTTTCAACAGGACGCGGCGAAAGACGGGAGCGGCGGACATTCTTGGGGTCTCTTGGGCTCTGGCGTGGGGTCGCGCCCCGGACCTCGCGGCCCGCGGCGCGATCTGGATCGTCGGACGGGCATCATACACGATCGAGACGCACCCGCCACCCTGCCGGCCGTGGCAAAGCCACGGCTGAAACAGGGAAAAACTGCCTCAGGCGCGCAGCTGGGCGGCCACTTCGGCGGCGAAATCCTCTGATTTCTTCTCGATGCCCTCGCCCAGGGCGAAGCGGATGAAACCAGCCAGCTTGACCGGGGCGCCGATATCCTTGGCGGCGTTCTCGACCACCTTGGAAACCTTGTTCTCGCCGTCGACGACGAACACCTGCTCGCTGAGCACGACTTCCTCGTAGAACTTGCGCAGCCGGCCCTCGACCATCTTGGCGATGACTTCCGGCGGCCGGCCCGAGGCGCGCGCCTGCTCCTCGAGCACCGAGCGTTCGCGGTCGATGGCGGCCGGATCGAGATCGGCCGTGGTCAGCGACTGCGGATTGGTGGCGGCGACGTGCATGGCGATCTGCTTGCCCAGCGCGACGAGCTTGGCGGCATCGCCGGTGGACTCCAGCGCCACGAGCACACCGATCTTGCCGGCATTGGGGGCCACGGCATTGTGCACGTAGCTGGCGACCGCACCCTGCTTGACGGCGAACTGACGCACGCGTCGCAGCGACATGTTCTCGCCAATGGTTGCAACCAGATGGGTCAGCTCTTCCTGCACGCTGCGACCGGTGCCGGGATAGGCGGCGGCCTGCAAGGTCTCGACGCTGTCGCCGGCCTGCAGCGCCAAGGTGGCGACCGCGGCGGCATAGGCCTGGAACTGGGCATTGCGGGCGACGAAATCGGTCTCGGCGTTGACTTCGACGATGGCCGCGCGCGGACCGTCGCTGGCCACGGCAACCAGGCCTTCGGCGGCGACGCGGCCGGCCTTCTTGGCGGCGGCCGACAGGCCCTTCTTGCGCAGCCAGTCGATCGCCTGCTCGATGTCGCCGCCGTTCTCGGTCAGCGCCTTCTTGCAGTCCATCATGCCGGCGCCCGACTTCTCGCGCAGTTCCTTGACAAGCGCAGCAGTGATCTCGGCCATGAGAGTGGTCCTCTTCCAGATATCGATGAATGGCGTTCGGGCCCGCAAGGCTTTGCGGCGGCCCTCGGGCGGCGCCGTCCGCCGCTCAGCGACGGATGGCGTCGGCCGGATTTGATCAGGCGCTGGCGGCTTCGGCGACCGGCGCTTCCTCGGCGGCGGCCTCCGGCAGCGTCTCCGCCGGCACTTCGGCCTGGGCGCCGAGATCGACGCCGGCGGCGCCCATCTCCTTCTGGATGCCTTCCAACACCGCGCCGGAGATCAGCTCGAGATAAAGCGAGATGGCGCGGATGGCATCGTCATTGCCCGGGATCGGGAAGCTGATGCCCTCTGGATCGGAATTGCTGTCCAGCACCGCCACGACCGGAATGCCGAGCTTGCGCGCCTCGAGGATGGCGATGTCTTCCTTCACCGTGTCGATGACGAACAGGAGGTTGGGTACGCCGCCCATCTCCTTGATGCCGCCCATCGCGCGTTCGAGCTTGTCGCGCTCGCGGCTGAGCTGCAACGTTTCCTTCTTGGTCAGGCCGATCAGGTCGCCGCCCAGCTTCTCGTCGAGCTCGCGCAGGCGCTTGATCGAAACCGAGATGGTCTGCCAGTTGGTCAGCATGCCGCCCAGCCAGCGGTGATTGACGTAGTACTGGCCGCAGCGCTTGGCCGCCTCGGCGACCAGCTCGGACGCCTGGTTCTTGGTGCCGACGAACAGCACGCGGCCGTTCTGCGCGACCGTATCGCGCACCGCTTCCATGGCGCGCTGCAGCAGCGGCACGGTCTGGGTCAGGTCGATGATGTGGACCCCGTTGCGCACCCCGAACAGGTACGGCTTCATCTTGGGGTTCCATCGGCGGGTGTGGTGGCCGAAATGGACGCCGGCTTCGAGAAGCTGGCGCATGGTGAACGACGGCATCGCCATGATGCGTTTTCCTTTCTCCGGTTGTGCCTCCGCGGGATTGGTCCGGGAAATCCGGACACCGGAACGACCGCCGGGATTTCTCCCCTTTGGTCGCAGACCCGCGTGCGAAGTGGGCGTGTTTGTAAGGGCTTAGGCTGAACAAGGCAAGGATTTAATCGAGCCTCCCCATTTCCGCAATCTTCGTATAAAATATTGAAAAATATACATAAATGCTCACGCGCTTTCGCGTCCTTCCAGCCGATACCACGCCCGACGCGGCCCGATTGCTGACGGCGCGGGCAATTCGCGCCTTCGGCGACGGTCTGGCCAGCCTTCTACTGCCCGTCTACCTCAGCCTGCTGGGATACGACGCGATCACAATTGGCGCTCTTGCGACCGCGGCTCTCCTGGGCTCTGCGGCACTGGTCTGGCTGTCGGGACTGATTGCCCACAGGTTCGGAGTGCGACGCCTGCTTCTGATCGCCACGATCCTGCCGGTCATTACGGGAATCGGTTTCGCTACCCAAACAGAGTTCTGGCCTCTGCTTCTCGTAGCCGTTATCGGCACGCTGACGCCGACGGCAGGCGACGTCAGCCTGTTCCTGCCGCTGGAGCAGGCTGCCCTGGCCGGCGCGGTGTCGGCGCGAGGGCGAACGGCTCTCTTCGCTCGCTACAGCATTGCCGGCAGCCTTATGGCTGCGCTTGGATCGCTGGCCATCGGCCTGCCGGATATCGGGGCCCGGGTCTTTGCCGTCGCGGCGATCGACGCACTAAGACTGATGTTCGTGCTCTATGCCGGCATCGGAATTGCTTGCGCCGTGCTGTACGCCGGTCTGGAAAAGCCTGCGGCCGCAGCCACTCAGCCGCGCCCGCTCGGACAGTCTCGAGGGATCGTATATCGCTTAACCGCCTTGTTCGCCGTCGATGCCTTCGGCAGTGGCTTTTTCGTTCAGTCGCTGTTTGCGCTGTGGCTGCTCGATCGGTTCGGCCTCGATCCGACGACCGCCGGCGCCATCTTTTTCTGGGCCGGGCTGGCCGCAGCGATCAGCTTTCTCGCCGCCTCGGCATTGTCGGCGCGGATCGGGCTCATCAACACGATGGTGTTCACGCATATCCCCGCAAATCTCTGCCTGATCGCGCTGCCCTTCGTGCCCAGCCTGGAAATTGCCGTCGTGCTGATCATCGTACGCGGGCTGCTGTCGCAGATGGACGTGCCGACCAGAACGTCCTACGTCATGGCCGTCGTCACCCCGGAGGAGCGTCCGGCGGCGGCCGCCTTCACGGCCATACCGCGCAGCCTCGCCACGGCACTCGCGCCGGTCCTTTCAGGCTGGATGCTGACGATCAGCGGATTCGGTTGGCCGCTCATCATCGGCGGCACCGTCAAGATCGCCTACGATCTGGGATTGCTGGCGATGTTCAGGAAGGTGAGGCCGCCGGAAGAGACCTAAATCTCCTCCACCGCCGCGACGCCCGGCAGGTCGGCCAGCTTCTGCCGCACGCTGGGTGGCACGTTGAAGCCGCCGGGCAGCGCCATCTCGACCTCCTGATCCTCCAGTTCGAGCGCCAGGGTGATGCGGCCCCTGCCCTTGAGGTCGGCGATCAATTCGTGCAGCGGGCGCACCGCCTCGGCGTCCTTGAGCGCCACGCGCAGGCCGGCAGCGGTGTTGGACAGCGCCTTGTCGAGATCGTCGATCGCCTGGCCGGTCAGCTTCACCTGGTCGCCGTCGAGTCGGGCGTCGGCGGTGACCAGCACGGCGGTGCCAGCCTGCAGCATGTCGCGCCGGCTGGACAGCAGCTCGGAGAAAATCATTACCTCGAAGGTGCCGCTCTGGTCGGAGAACTGCACGAAGGCGAAACGGTTGCCCCGCGCCGACGTGCGTTCCTGGCGGTCGATCACCGTGCCGGCCAGCCGTACGCGCGTCTCGCCGCGGGCAGCGATGAGGGCGCCGAGCTCGGCGGCCTTGACCACGCCCAGCCGGCCCAGGCTTTTGCCGAAGGATTCCAGTGGATGGGAGGAGAAATAGAATCCCATCGCCTCGAACTCGTTCTGCAGCTTCTCCATCGAGCCCCAGTCGCGCACGGCCGGCAGCTTCGGTTTCGGTGCGGAGGCGGCATCCCCGAACAGGCTGTTCTGATTGCTGTTGCGCTCTTCCGCCGCCGCTCCGGCCAGCTTCAACAACAATTCGACCGCCTGGAAGCTTTGGGCCCGGTTCGGGTTCAATCCGTCCAGCGCGCCGGTACGGATCAGGCTTTCCAGCATGCGCTTGTTGAGCGTCTGCGTGTCGAGCCGCTGCGCCAGGTCGAACAGATCCTTGAACGGGCCGTTGCGGTCGCGCTCGGCGCAGAGATTGGCCATGGCCACGCGGCCGACATTGCGCACGGCCGCCAAGGCGTAGCGCACTGCCGGTCGCCCGTCCGGGGCCATCTCGACGGTGAACACATCGCGCGAGCGGTTGATGTCGGGGCCGAGCAGCGGGATGTCCTGGCGCTGCAGCTCGCGGCGGAAGACGTTGAGCTTGTCGGTATTGCCCATGTCGAGCGTCATCGACGCAGCAAAGAACTCGACCGGGTAGTTGGCCTTCAGGAAGGCCGTCTGGTAGGCAACCATGGCGTAGGGCGCCGAGTGGCACTTGTTGAAGCCGTAGCCGGCGAACTTGTTGACGCGTTCGAAGATCATTGCCGCCTGGGCCGGAGGCACCTTGCGCTCGACCGCGCCCTCGATGAACAGGGCGCGCTGGGCGTCCATCTCCGACTGGATCTTCTTGCCCATGGCGCGGCGCAGCAGGTCGGCGCCGCCCAGGCTGTAGCCCGACAGCACCTGGGCGATCTGCATCACCTGTTCCTGGTAGACCATTACTCCGAATGTCTCTTCCAGGATCGGCTTCAGGCTGGGATGCAGGTAGTCGGGCTCCTCCTCGCCGTTCTTGACGGCGATGTATTTGGGTATGTCGTCCATCGGCCCGGGCCGGTAGAGCGCCACCAGCGCGATGACGTCCTCGAAACGGTTGGGCTTCAGCTTGCGCAGGATGTCGCGCATGCCGCTGCCTTCGAGCTGGAACACACCGGTCGAATCGCCCCGGGTCAGCATTTCGAAGGTTCTGGCGTCGTCGAGCGGGATTTTGTGCAGGTCGAGATCGATGCCGCGCTGGCGCACCAGTTGCACGGCCTGCTCCAGCACCGTCAGCGTCTTCAGGCCGAGAAAGTCGAACTTAACCAGCCCGGCCTGCTCGACGTATTTCATGTTGAACTGCGTGGCCGGCATCGACGAACGTGGGTCTCGATGCAGCGCCACCAGCTCCTTGAGCGGCCGGTCGCCGATCACGATACCGGCGGCGTGCGTCGAGGCATGGCGGTAGAGGCCTTCGAGCTTGAGCGCGTTGTCGACCAGCCGCTTGATCTGGTCGTCGCCCTCGATCTGTTCCTTGAGCAGCGGCTCGCTGTCGATCGCCTCCGCCAGGGTCACCGGTTTGGCCGGGTTGTTGGGCACCAGCTTGCAGATCCGGTCGACCTGGCCATAGGGCATGCCCAGTACGCGGCCGACGTCGCGCAGCACGGCGCGCGCCTGCAGCTTGCCGAAGGTGATGATTTGCGCGACGCGGTCGGCGCCGTATTCCTTCTGCACGTAGTTTATGACCTGATCGCGCTTGTCCTGGCAGAAATCGATGTCGAAGTCGGGCATCGACACCCGTTCGGGATTGAGGAAGCGCTCGAACAGTAGCCCCCAGCGCAGCGGATCGAGATCGGTGATGCCGAGCGACCAGGCGACGACCGAGCCGGCGCCCGAACCGCGGCCCGGGCCGACCGGAATATCGTGCGCTTTCGCCCACTGGATGAAGTCGGCGACGATCAGGAAGTAGCCGGAGAAACCCATGCGTTCGATCATCGCCAGCTCGTAGTCGAGCCGCTCGTTGTATTTCTCCTTGGGAATGTCGTCGGCCGTGTGTTTTTCCGTGCGCAGCCGCGCCATGCCGGCCTCGGCCAGATCGCGCAGCGCCTGCGCCTCGGTGCGCCCGGCTAGCTTGGTGTAGGCCGGCAGGATCGGCTTGCGCACTTCGGGCATGTAGGCGCAGCGGCGGGCGATCACCAGCGTGTTGTCGACCGCCTCGGGCAGGTCGGCGAAGGCCGAACGCATTTCCTCGGCGGATTTGAAGTAATGCTCCGGCGTCAGCCGGCGGCGATTGGTATCGTCGACATGCGCGCCTTCGGCGATGCCGAGCAGGATGTCGTGCGCCTCGTACATGCCGCGATCGGCGAAATGCGCGTCGTTGGTCGCGACCAGCGGCAGGTCCAGCGCATAGGCCAGATCGAGCAGCACCGGTTCGGCGCGGCGCTCGCCATCCATGCCGTGGCGCTGGATCTCGACGTAGAAACGGCCCGGGAACAGCGTCGCGAAGCGCTGCGCGAGTGCCCGCGCCGCATCGGCCTGCGAGTCCGCCGCCAGCCGGCCCAGAGCCGTGCCGGGCCCGCCGGAGATGGCGATCAGCCCGTCCGTGTGGCCCTCGAGCGCCGCCATGGAAATCTGCGCCGGCTCGCCGGCCGGCGTGTCGAGCCAGGCTGCCGACACCAGATGCATCAGGTTGCGGTAGCCCGTCTCGTCCTGCACCAGCAACAGAAGGAAATCGGGACTTTGGGTGCGCGCGGCGGCGCCGAAGCCGCCCTCCTCTTCGCGCCTTATGCCCAGATCGCAGCCGATGATCGGCTGCACGCCGAGCTTGGTCGCCGCCTGGGAGAATTCAAGCGCGCCGAACAGGTTGTTGCGATCGGAGATCGCCACGGCCGGCATCTGCAGCTTCGCGGCCAGCGCCACCAGCTTGTCGATCTTGATGGCGCCTTCGGACAGCGAATAGGCCGACCGCACGCGCAGATGGATGAATCCGTCGCCGCTCATTGTTCCGAGCCGACCATGGCATGGCCGCCTGTGGAAAGTCGCCCCTTCAATCCGGGCGCAGCACGCCGTCGGCCAGGCGCACGATCCGGTCCATGCGGGCGGCGAGCTCGGGATTGTGGGTCGCCACCAGCGCGGCGATGCCGGTGCCGCGCACAAGCGTGGTTAGGGCGGCGAAGACACGGTCCGCCGTGGCGTGGTCGAGATTGCCGGTCGGTTCGTCGGCCAGCAGCAGGCGCGGCACGTTGGCGACGGCGCGCGCGATCGCCACGCGCTGCTGCTCGCCGCCCGAAAGACGGCCGGGGCGATGCTCGGCCCGTTCCTGTAACCCGACCATCTTCAGCAGCTGGTCGGCGCGCTCGCGCGCCTCCGTCCGCGACAGCCCGTTGAGAAGCTGCGGCAGCATGACGTTCTCCAGCGCCGAGAACTCCGCCAGTAGATGGTGGTGCTGGTAGACGAAGCCGATGGTTTGCCGACGCATTTCGGTACGGCCGCCATCGTCGAGATCGTTGCAGCGAACGCCATTAAGGCGAATCTCGCCGCCATCGGGCCGCTCGAGCAGGCCCGCTATGTGCAGCAAAGTCGATTTGCCGGCGCCGGACTGGCCGACCAGCGCCACGATTTCGCCCGACGCCAGCGCAAGATCGACGCCCTTGAGCACCTCCAGCGTGCGGTCGCCCTGGTGGAAGGTGCGAACGATGCCGTCCAGCGCGAGCACAGGGCCGCTATTGTTTTCCGTCATGACCTCACTCATAGCGCAGCACGTCGGCCGGTTCGAGGGCGGCGGCGCGCAGAGCCACGTAGGCGGCGGCGGCCAGCGACACGACAATGGCGATCATCACCACCCAGAGCACTTCCGAGGCGCTGACAATGGCCGGCAGCCGGGCGAAGAAACCGAACGTGTCACCGCCGATGCCGGCCGCCTGCAGCCCGGCGAACAGGCTGCGAATCGAAGCCGCGTTCAATGTCAGCAGCAGGCCGATCGTTGCGCCGATCGCCGTGCCGGCGAGACCGACGAACCCGCCGGCCATGAGGAAAATACGCAGGATGCCGGCCCGTTCGCTCCCCATGGTGCGCAGAATGGCGATGCTGCGCGCCTTGGACCGCACCAGCATGGTGAAGCTGGCCACGACATTGAGCGCCGCCACAAGCACGATCAGGGTCAGGATGAAGAACATCACCGCGCGCTCGACTTCGAGGGCGCCGACGAAAGCGGCGTTGCGCTGGCGCCAATCCGTCACCTTGTAGCCCGGCCCCAGAACCTCTCTGATGGCGGCGGCGATCTGTGGCGCGCGACGCGGCTCTTCGGTCAGCACGTCTATGGCGCTCACCGCGCCTGGCTCGAGCTCGAAGAAGCGCTGCGCCAGATCGAGCGGCATGAAGACGTAGCCGGAATCGATTTCGGCCATGCCGACGCTGAAGCTGCCGGCAAGGTCGAAATCCACCGTCACCGGCTCGATCGGCCGATCGCCGCCCCCCTTGGGCAGCAACAGGGTGACGTACTCGCCGGGCGCAACGACGAGTTGACGGCGCAGGCGCTCGCCGACGATCAGCCCCCCCTCGTCGAAAGAGGCCAGGCTGCCGCTCACCAGCCCGTTGACGACGTTGCGGCGCCGCTCGAGATCGGCGGTGCGCAAACCGCGCACCAGCGCGCCCTGCGCATTGCCGCGATTGGTCGCCATCACCTCGCCTTCGACCACGGGAGCCGCCGCCGTCACGCCGGGAACGGCGCGCAGTTTCTCCGCCACGGCGTCGAAATCGGTGAGCTCGCCAGACGCGGCGTTGACGACGACATGGCCGTTGACGCCCAGGATGCGGCCGTAGAGCTCGCTGCGGAACCCGCCCATGACGGAGAGAGTCACGATCAGCACGCCGACGCCCAGCGCGATGCCGACCAGCGAGATGACGGCGATGACGGAGATGAATCCGTCGCGGTGCCGGGCGCGCAACAGTCGCCAGGCCACCAGCCATTCCACTCCGAGGGTCGAGAGGGACGGCATCCCTCAGGCGTCCTTCAGCGCATCTATCGGGTCTAGTCTTCCGGCGCGCCAGGCAGGGTACAGACCCGCGAGCAGCGACAGGACCAGCGCCATCACGACGATTGCGATCACGTCGCCCGCGTCGACGACGGACGGCAGTTCGGTCAGCAGGTAGAGCTTGGCGGAGAACAGCTCGACGCCCAGCAGACCCTGCAGCCACTGTCGCAACGTTTCGATATTGGCGCTGAACAGGACGCCGATCACCAGCCCCGCCGCGGTGCCCAGCCCGCCGACGATCAGGCCGGCCAGCACAAAGACGCGATTGATCAGGCCGCGACTGGCGCCGATGGTACGCAGAATGCCGATCTCGGCCGACTTGGTCTTCACCAGTATGAACAGGCTGGAGACGATGTTGAAGGCGGCGACGACGATGATCAGCGCCAGGATCAGGAACAGCACGCTGGCCTGGGTGCGCACCACGGCGAAGAACCCCTGATTGGAACGCTCCCAGTTCACCACGACGCTGGCGGGCGGCGCCAATCGTCCGACTTCGTTCTCGATGCGTGGCAGATCGGCATCGCCCGCGGTGCGTATTTCGAGCTGGGTGACCTTGTCGGGCATGCCGAACAGCGCCTGCGCCGCCTCCAGCGGCACGAACACGAAGCGGGTGTCGTATTCGTACATGCCCAGTTCGAAGCTGCCGACGATCGTCATCCGGGCAGTACGCGGCAACAGGCCGAGCGGAGTAGCGATCGTCTGCGACGAAATGAGCGTCAGGTCGTCGCCGACTTTCAGCCCGAGAACGTCCAGCAGCCCCTGCCCGACCACGACACTGCGCTTGCCGACCAGCCGCTGCACATCGCCGCCCTTCATGCTCGCGACGATGAAGTCGCGTTGCGCCAGTTCTTCGGCGGCGATGCCGCGCGCCAGGATGCCTTGGGTCTTGGCGCCGGACGTGGCGATGCCCTGGCCCTCGACGATCGGAGTCACGCCGACCACGCCTTCGATCTGCGACAGACGCCTTGCCTGCGCCTCGTAATCAGAGATGCCCCGGTCGCCGGCCAGGACCGCCAGCCGGCCGTTGAGCGCCAGGATGCGCCCCAGCAGTTCCTGCTGGAAGCCGCCCATTACCGACATGACGACGATCAGGGTCGCGACGCCGAGCGCGATGCCGACCAGCGAAAAGCCCGCGATCAGCGATATCGTGCCTTCCTCGCGCCGAGCCCCGAGATAGCGCAGCGCCAGCATCCACTCGACGGCATAAGGCCGCATCCTCGCTCCTTTAGCCGCCGAAGCGCGGCACCACCGCCTCCAGCGGAATTTCCTCGCGCTCCCCGGTCGCGCGATTCTTGATCTCCGCCTTGCCGGCAGCCAGTCCGCGCGGGCCGATGATCACCTGCCAGGGCAGGCCGATCAGGTCCATATCGGCGAACTTGCCGCCGGGTCGAAGGTCGCGGTCGTCGTACAGCGTTTCGACGCCGACCGACTGTAGTTGCTGGTAGAGCTTGCCGCAGGCCGCGTCCACGGCCCCGTCCCCGGCCTTGAGATTGACCAGGCCGACCTGGAACGGCGCAACCGATTCCGGCCAGACGATTCCGGCATCATCATGGCTGGCTTCGATGATCGCGCCGACCAGCCGTGATACGCCAATGCCGTAGGATCCCATCTCGATGGTAGTGTTCTCGCCGTTGGGACCGGCCACGACGGCATTCATCGGCCTGGAGTACTTGGTGCCGAAATAGAATATGTGCCCGACCTCGATGCCGCGCGCCGACACGCGCTTGCCATCCGGCACTTCCTTTTCGAAACGAGCCGGCTCGTGCTTCTCGTCGGTGGCCGCGTAGTAGCGTGTCCATTCGCCGATCAGCGGCTCAAGATCCGCCTCGTAGTCGACCTTGCGGCCGAGAATGTCGAGATCGACCAGATCGCCGTGGCAGAACACCTGGCTCTCGCCGGTTTCGGCCAGAATGATGAACTCGTGGCTGTGGTCGCCGCCGATCGGCCCGGTATCGGCCCGCATCGGAATGGCCTTCAGCCCCATGCGCGCGAAGGTGCGCAGATAGGCCACGAACATGCGGTTGTAGGAGCGGATGGCGCCTGCCCGGTCGAGGTCGAACGAGTAGTTGTCCTTCATCAGGAACTCGCGCCCGCGCATGACGCCGAAGCGCGGCCGCACCTCGTCGCGGAACTTCCACTGGATATGATAGAGATTCTTGGGCAGGTCACGATAGGTCTTGATCGACTGCCGCACGATGTCGGTGATCAGTTCCTCGTTGGTCGGCCCGTAGAGCATCTCTCGCTCGTGCCGGTCCTTGATCCGCAGCATCTCCTGGCCATAGTCGTCGTAGCGACCGCTTTCGCGCCACAGTTCGGCCGACTGGATGGTCGGCATGAGAAGCTCCTGGGCGCCGGCGCGATCCTGCTCCTCGCGCACGATCTGCTCGACGTTCTTCAGCACGCGGTGGCCCAGCGGCAGCCAGGAATAGATGCCGGCCGCCGCCTGCCGCACCATGCCGGCGCGCAGCATCAGCCGGTGCGAGACGATCTGCGCCTCGGAGGGATTCTCCTTGAGCGTGGGCAGGAAATACTGGCTGAGACGCATTGCGAACCTGATCGATCCTGTTGAAAAAGCCGCCAAAACCGGCGCGGCCAGACTTTAGGCAAGCCCCCGCCCAAACGCAAACCGGCCGTCCCGCGGCGAGTCTTTCGCGGCGCTTGGCTGTCCACAGGCAGTGGCCGCAGAATGTCGCGCCGCCTGCCGGCCAATTTTCTGGGGACATTCGGGGGATCCATGCTGGAGAACATGTTCAAGCTCAGCCAGCACGGCACGACCGTGCGCACCGAGGTGCTGGCCGGGTTCACCACCTTCCTGACGATGGCCTATATCAGCATCGTCAATCCGCTGATCCTGGCCGATGCCGGCATGGATTTCGGCGGCGTATTCGTCGCCACCTGCCTCGCGGCTGCCTTCGGCACCTTCATCATGGGCTTCTGGGCCAACTATCCCATCGCTCTCGCGCCGGGCATGGGGCTGAACGCCTATTTCACCTACACCGTCGTCAAGACGCTGGGCTTCACGTGGCAGGTCGGCCTGGGCGCGGTGTTCCTGTCGGGCCTGATCTTTCTGGTCATCAGCATTCTTCCGATCCGCGAACAGATCATCAACGCCATCCCGCGGTCGCTGAAGATGGCGATCTCCGCCGGCATCGGCTTTTTTCTCGGCATAATCGCCCTGAAGAACGCGGGCATCGTGGTCGACCATCCCGCGACCCTCGTCACCATCGGCGACATGAAGACCTGGCCGGTCATCCTGGCGGCGATCGGCTTCGTGGTCATGGTTGCGCTGGACCGCCGCTCGGTTCCAGGCGCCATCATCATCGGCATCCTGCTGGTCACCATCGTCGCCTCGCTGCTCGGCATTTCCGAGTTCAAGGGGGTGGTGGCGCTGCCCCCTGATCCCTCGCCGGTGTTCCTGCAGCTCGATCTCGCCGGCGCCTTCCAGGTCGGACTTATCTCGATCGTGTTCGCGTTTCTGTTCGTCGACCTGTTCGATACCGCCGGCACGCTGGTCGGCGTCGCCCATCGGGCCGGATTGCTCGACAAGGACGGCAGGCTGCCGCGGCTCAACCGGGCGCTGATCGCCGATTCGGCGGCGACCTCGGTCGGCGCCGCGCTCGGCACCTCGACCACGACCAGCTATATCGAGAGCGCCGCCGGCATCAAGGCGGGCGGCCGCACCGGGCTGACCGCGGTCGTGGTCGGCGTGCTCTTCCTGCTGACGCTGTTCTTCGCGCCCCTGGCGCAGTCGGTGCCGGCCTTCGCAACCGCCCCGGCGTTGCTTTTCGTCGCCTGCATGATGGCCGGGGGATTGACTGACGTCGATTGGGAGGACGTCACCGAATACGCGCCGGCCGTAGTGACGGCGCTCGCCATGCCGCTCACCTTTTCGATCGCCCATGGCATCGGGTTCGGCCTGATTACCTATGCGGCGATCAAGCTGCTGTCGGGCCGATTCGGCGACATTCACCCTGCCGTCGCCATCCTCGCCGTATTGTTTGTTATCAAGTTCGCGGTGCTATAGGCAACTTCGTGTCGGGGCGAACTCTCGAATTGCAACGAAGCTTCGTCCCGACCTGAAAATTCGTTACAGAAGTTGTAAAGTCCGTTTGCCTGCGCATACCGGAATGGCTATAGTGCAAAAAAAAGGGGCCACGAACGTGGCCCGAGTTTAGGGAGGAAACGCCGAATAGGCGAAACGGGAAAAATCCCGTAGCACCAAAGCTATTCTGCTGCGGTGCAACAAGGCAAGTCGGTTTAGCACCGGGTTGCCTATTTTTTTGCCTTCCGTTTGAGCTGTGGCTGCAAGAGCCCGAGTTGCTCAAATAAACAGCACAATCTTCGGCTATTCGATCCAGCGCCTGAAACTGATCAGGTCGTAGTAATTCACCAGGAAAAATCCAAGCCAAATTACAGCCGATATCGCCGTGGTCCACAACGCCTTACGGCCAAGCTGGGGTCTTTCCGGGGCGCTGGTGGCGTGGCCGGGCTCGGGATTGTCCGGGATCTTTACGCCCCATGGCAGGACCGCGAACAGCACGATCCACCAGATCACGAAATAGACCGCAATTCCGGTCACGACCGACATGCCGGGTGCCCCCGCTGGATTGCAATGACCCTGCTTAAACGGTTAGGCCTGCCGCGACCCGGCGTCAAATCCGCACAATCTGGACGTCGGTCACCGGCCGCTTGCCGAGACGGGCTTTGAACACCCGCCGCACGGCCTGGCTGGACAGGCTGCGGGCCTCTGCATCGTCGCCCAGCCTGCCGTTGCCCAGCGCCTTGCCGACCGCCTCGAGCGCCTCCACGCTCGTGGCATCGAGATCATCACCTTCCGGGAAACCATGCACGGTTAGCCGCGGCTCGGCCAGGAGCGCGCCCTTTGCATCGACCACCAGCATCACCGTCGCCGCCCCGTTGAAGATCATCTGCTTGCGGGGACGCAGGGCGGTTCCCTCAAGGCTGATCAGCCTCGTTCCGTCGAGCCCCAGCCGGCCGGTCGGGACATGATCGACGATCTGCGCCGGACCGGGCGCCAGACGCACCATGGTGCCGTTGGGCGCCACGATGGCCTCCGGCACCTGCACTTCGCGCGCCAGTCGGGCGTGCTCGTCGAGGTGCCGCAATTCGCCATGCACCGGGATAGCCACTTTCGGCCGCACCCACTGGTACAGCCGGGTCAGCTCGTCGCGCGCGGGATGGCCGGAGACGTGGACGAAGGCGTCCTTCTCGGTCAGCACCTCGACCCCCATCTGCACCAGCCTGTTGTGCAGCCGGCCGATCGACTTCTCGTTGCCCGGAATGATGCGCGAGGAGAACACGACGGTGTCGCCCTTCTCCAGATGCAGCGTCGGATGTTCGTCGTTGGCCAGGCGGTACATGGCGGCGCCGTTCTCGCCCTGGCTGCCGGTGCAGATCATCAGCACCTTCTCGCGCGGCAGCCACGCCGCTTCCTTCTCGTCGATGGTCCGCGGCATATTGGCGAGATAGCCGTTCTCGCGCGCCGCCTCCACCATCCGGTTGAGCGCCCTTCCTACCAGCACGGGATGCCGGCCGTTGGCGTCGGCGGCGTGGGCGACGCTCTCCACCCGCGCCAGATTGGACGCAAAGCAGGTTACCGCTACGCGCTGGCGGCAGCGGCCGATCAACTCGGTCAGCGCCCTGCGGACATCGGATTCGGAGCCGGCCTCGCCGGGCACGAAGACGTTGGTCGAATCGCAGACCATGGCGAGCACGCCGTCGTCGCCCAGCTTGCGCAGCGCGGCTTCGTCGGTGACCTCGCCCAGCAGCGGTTCGGGGTCGATCTTCCAGTCGCCGGTATGGAGGATCGTGCCCGCCGGCGTGCGGATGGCAACCGCGTTCGGTTCGGGGATCGAATGGGTCATGGTGATCAGTTCGAGCCTGAATGGCCCGAGTTCGAAACTGCCGCCCAACGGCACTTCCGTTATCTCGGCCTCGAGCCCGAGGCCGGCGTCGTTGAGCTTGCGACGCAGCACCGAGGCGGCGAAGGGCGTTGCGAATATCGGACAGCGTAGTTGCGGCCACAAATGCGCCACGGCGCCGAGATGGTCCTCGTGCGCATGCGTCAGAACCGCGCCCAGCAACCGGTCGCGTCGCTCAACGATGAAGGCCGGGTCCGGCATGATGACGTCGACGCCGGGCGCCTGCTCGTCGCCGAAGGTGATGCCCAGATCCAGCATCAGCCATTGGTCGCCATAGGCGTAGAGATTGAGATTCATGCCGATCTCGCCGGCGCCGCCCAGCGCCAGAAAGAGCAGCTCGCGTTCGCTCATGCCCGGACCCAACGGTCAGGCATCGGGACGGTTCCGCCGCCAGATCTCCAGCAGGCCGCGCAGAATGAGATCTGGAACCGTCTCGTCGATGACGTCGGTGGCCTCGAGGAAGAGCGGCGCAAGACCGCCCGTGGCGATCACCTTCATCGGTTTTCCGTACTCGGCCTTGATCATGGTGACGAGCTTCTCGATCAGCCCGACATAGCCCCAGAAGATGCCCGACTGCATAGCCGGCACCGTCGCCTTGCCGATCACCTTCTCGGTCTTCTCGACCTTGATACGCGGCAGACGGGCGGTCATCAGATAGAAGGCCTCGATCGAAAGCTGGATGCCGGGCGACAGCACGCCGCCGACGAAATTCCCGTCCTCGTCGACAATGTCGAAGGTCGTGGCCGACCCGAAGTCGATCGAAATCAGCGGCCCGCCATACAGCTTGTGGCCGGCCACTGCGGCGACGATGCGGTCGGCGCCCGCGTCCTGCGGCCGCTCGAGCAGCACCTTCATGCCGAGCTCAACACCGGGCTCCCCGACCACCAGCGGCTCGATGCCGAAATACTGCTGGCACAGGATGCGCAAGTTGAACAGCGCCTGCGGCACGACGGTGGCGATGATGCCGCCGCGCACATCCGACGGCTCGATGCCCTTGAGCTTCATGAGCTGGGTCAGCGACACCGCGTATTCGTCGGCCGTGCGGTTGTGACTGGTCTGCAGGCGCCATTCGCCGACCAGCGTATCGCCCTTGAACAGGGCGAACTTGGAATTGGTGTTGCCGACGTCGATGACCAGCAGCATACGCGCCTCCCGCCCTGCTCTACGCGGCGACCGGGAAGATCTCGCCCGCCGTTACTCTCGTGGTGCGTCCGTCGACGCCCTCCAGGATCAGGGCGCCGGTCTCGTCGAGATGGGCGAAGCGACCGGTCAGCACGTCGCGTCCCGTCTTCACCTCGATCATCTGGCCGAGATTGCCGGCGTTCATCAGCCAGGCCTCGCGGATCGCGGAGAAGCCCTGGGTGCGCCAGCGTCCGATCCATCGCGCCATCGCGGCGCAGTAGCTGGCCAGAACAGGCTCAAGGGCCGTCTCGCCGCCCAGCGACGACAGGCTGGCCGCCGGATAGGGCGTTTCGCCCGGCGCCGGCCGCCAGCCGACGTTGATGCCGGTGCCGATCACGACCTGCGACACCCGGCCTTCGACCCCCACTGCCGATTCGAGCAGGATGCCGGCGATCTTGGCGCCGTCGACCTGAACGTCGTTGGGCCATTTGAAGCCGATGCGGCGGCCGGCCGGCATGTGCGCGGCAATCGCATCGCCCACGGCCAGCGCGGCGACGAAGCTGAGCTGGGCGGCGACCTCGGCCGAGCTGTCGGGCCGCACGATGATCGAACTGTAGAGATTGCCTTCCGGCGACTGCCAGACGCGGCCGCGACGGCCGCGGCCGCTGACCTGGCGTTTCGCCCAGACGACGGTGCCTTCGCCCGCGCCCCGGTCGGCGCGCTGCATCGCCTCGTCATTGGTGCTGCCGACGGTTTCGAAGGCCAGGAGGCTCCAGCCCGGCGGCAGGGGAATGTCGGGGCGGAGAACGGGCTCGTCCATCTAGCGGAACAGCACCGCCGCGGCGCCTTCGACGGCGTTCAGCGCGGGACCGAGGAATACCAGGAAGCCGCTCAGCAGCACGGCCGAGCCTCCCATCACGATGGCCATGTCGCGTCCCAGCGGCCGGTCGAACGTCTCGGCCTGCTGGTCGAAATAGGCGACCTTGATGATGCGCAGGTAGTAGTAGGCCGACACGACGGAAGCCAGCACGCCGATCACTGCCGGAATCACCAGCCCGGCGTTCACCGCAGCCATGAAGACGTAGAGCTTGCCGAAGAAGCCGGCCAGCGGCGGAATGCCTGCCATCGAGAACATGAATATGGCCAGCGCCAGCGCCATCAGCGGCTGGCTGCGCGACAGTCCGGCGAGGTCGGAGATGTTCTCGACCATGGCGTCGTGACGCCGCATCGAGAGGATCACGGCGAAAGTCCCGAGATTCATCACCATGTAGATCGCGACGTAGAGCAGGATGCCGCGCACCCCCTCTTCCGTGCCGGCCGCCAGGCCGAGCAGGATGTAGCCGACATGGCCGATGGAGGAATAGGCCATCAGCCGCTTGATGTTGTTCTGGCCGATGGCGGCGAAGGCGCCCAGCACCATCGAGGCGATCGACACCAGCACCAGGATCTGCTGCCACTGCTGCAGCAGTTCGCGGAACGGGCCGACCATGACGGAAACGAACAGCGAAATCGCCGCGATCTTGGGCGCCACCGAGAACAGCGCCGTGACCGGGGTCGGCGCGCCCTCGTAGACGTCCGGCGTCCACATGTGGAACGGCACGGCCGAAACCTTGAAGGCCAGGCCGGCGATGACGAACACCAGACCGACCACCGCACCCAGGGCGGGATCGCCGCCGGCGAAGACGCGGGCCAAAGCCGGGAAGCTGGTGGTGCCGGCGAAGCCGTAGACCAGCGAGGCGCCGTAGAGCAGCATGCCCGACGACAGGGCGCCGAGGACGAAATACTTCAGCCCCGCCTCGCTCGAGCGCACCGTGTCGCGCTGGAACGCGGCGATGACGTATAGCGCCAGCGACTGCAGCTCGAGGCCGAGATAGAGCGCGATCAGGTCGTTGGCCGACACCATCATCAACATGCCGGTGGTCGCCAGCAGGATCAGCACCGGATACTCGAAGCGCCAGACGTTCTCGCGCTGCAGGTAGCTGCGCGACATGACGATCGACAGCGCCGAACCGATCAGGATCAGCACCTTCATGAAGGCGCCGAAATCGTTGCTGGCGAACTGCCCGCCCAGCCCGCTTCCCGCCGGCGCGGCGCAGACCAGGCCGATGGCTACGACCAGGCTGGCGACCGACAGCCAGGCAACCAGCGTCGCCGCGCCCTCGCGCCGCATGACGCCGACCAGCAGCAGGATCATCGCGGCGGCGGCGAGGAAGATTTCGGGGACGGCGATCGTCCAGTTCTCGAGCCCGGTCATGTCAGCGCCCCACCGCCAGCGCGGCGGCCTTCACGCCGCCGATGGCGGCCTCGTAGTTGGAAATCAGCCGCTCGACCGACGGCGCGATCACGTCGAGGAACGACACCGGATAGACGCCCATCCACACAGTCATCACGATCAGCGGGGCGAAAATGGCGATCTCGCGCCGGTCGAGATCGAGGATCGACTTCAGGTCCTCCCGCACCAGCTCGCCGAAGATCACCCGCCGGTACAGCCACAGCGCATAGGCGGCGCCCAGGATCAGGCCGGTGGTGGCGAACAGCGCCACCCAGGTATTCGCCTTGTACGCGCCGACCAGCACCAGGATTTCGCCGACGAAGCCCGACAGGCCCGGCAGGCCGACCGATGCCAGGGTGAACACCATGAACACCAGCGCGTATTTCGGCATGCGATGCACCAGCCCGCCGTAGCGCGCGATCTCGCGGCTGTGGATGCGGTCGTACACGACGCCGACGCAGAGGAAGAGCGCGGCCGACACGATGCCGTGGCTCAGCATCTGGTAGATGGCGCCCTGCAGGCCCTGCGTGTTGAAGGTGAAGATGCCGATGGTCACGAAGCCCATATGGGCGACCGACGAATAGGCGATCAGCTTCTTCATGTCCTCCTGCGCCAGCGCCACCAGCGAGGTGTAGACCACCGCCACGCAGCTCAGCACGAAGACCAGCGGCGCGAAGAACTCCGACGCCAGCGGCATGATCGGCAGCGAGAAGCGCAGGAAGCCGTACGCGCCCATCTTCAGCAGCACGCCGGCCAGGATGACCGATCCGGCGGTCGGCGCCTCGACATGCGCGTCGGGCAGCCAGGTATGGACCGGCCACATCGGCACCTTGACCGCGAACGAGGCGAAGAAGGCCAGCCACAGCGGGATCTGTGCCGCCAGCGGCAGCTTCAGCGCCGCCACGGCCGGCCAGTCGGTGGTGCCGGCCTGGTAGTAGAGATAGATGATGGCCAGCAGCATCAGCACCGAGCCGGCCAGCGTGTAGAGGAAGAACTTGAACGCCGCGTAGACCCTGCGCGCGCCGCCCCAGACGCCGATGATCAGGAACATCGGGATCAGAACGCCTTCGAAGAAGACGTAGAACAGCACCAGGTCCAGCGCGCAGAACATGCCGACCATCAGCGTCTCGAGGACGAGGAAGGCGATCATGTATTCCTTGACGCGCGTCTCGATCGCCTTCCACGACGCCAGCACGCAAATCGGCGTCAGGAAGGTCGACAGCAGCACGAAGAACATCGAGATGCCGTCGACGCCCATGTGGTAGTAGACATTGAAGCCGGGTATCCACTCCGCCTTCTCGACGAACTGGAATTCCGCCGTGCTGGCGTCGAACTCGAGCCACAAAATCAGCGACGCGGCGAAGGTGAAGAGCGATACCCACAGCGCCGCCCAGCGTGCGTTGCGCGCCACCATTTCCTTGCGGCCGGTGATGCAGAAGATGATCCCCGCCCCGAGCAGCGGCAGGAAGGTGACGAGGGAAAGCACGGGCCAGCTGCTCATCACCGCGCTCCCCGCGACAGCAAGTACCACGAGACCAGCACCACGACGCCGATCAGCATGACGAAGGCGTAATGGTAGATGTAGCCGCTCTGCAGACGGCCGGCGAGCCGCGCGATGCCGCGCGAGGCCTGCGCGATGCCGTCAGGCCCCAGCCCGTCGATGATCTCGCCATCGCCCTTCTTCCACAGCCCGTACCCAAGCCGCTTGGCCGGGCGCACGAACAGGAAGTCGTAGAGTTCGTCGAAGTACCACTTGTTGTAGAGGAAGCGGTAGATCGGCGCGAAGGTCGCCGCCGTGCGCGCCGGCAGGTCGGGCTGGCGGATATAGAACAGCCAGGCCAGCGCAATGCCGGCGATGCCGACGACCAGCGGCGACAGCTTGACCCAGAGCGGCACGTCGTGGGCATGGTGCAGGGCCGGATGCTCGGGCAGCACCTTGATAGAGTCGCGCCAGAATGCCTCGAGATCGTGCCCGACGAACCATTCGTAGCCGACGGTGCCGGCGAACACCGCGCCGATCGCCAGCACGATCAGCGGGATCATCATGCTCGGCGGCGATTCGTGCGCGTGCTCGTAGGTGTGGTGGTCGCCGCGATAGCTGCCGTGGAATGTCATGAACAGCAGTCGCCAGGAATAGAACGCCGTCATGAAGGCGGCCGCGATGCCCAGCCAGAAGGCGAACAGGCCGATGCCGGTATGGGCGGCGAAGGCCGATTCCAGAATGATGTCCTTGGAATAGAAGCCGGCGAACCCGAACACGCCGGGAATGCCGACGCCTGCCAGCGCCAGCGACCCGATCCACATCAGCGTGTAGGTGTAGGGGATCTTGCGCCACACGCCGCCCATCTGGCGCATGTCCTGCTCGTGGTGCAGCGCGTGGATCACCGAACCGGCGCCGAGGAACAGCAGTGCCTTGAAGAAGGCATGCGTCATCAGATGGAACATTGCCGCCTGGTAGGCCGAAACGCCGGCTGCGAAGAACATGTAGCCGAGCTGGCTGCAGGTCGAATAGGCGATGACCCGCTTGATGTCGAACTGCGTCAGGCCGACCGTGGCGGCGAAGAACGCCGTCAGCCCGCCGACCAGCGTCACGACCGTCAGGGCGATCGGCGCATACTCGAACATCGGCGACAGGCGGCAGACCATGAACACGCCGGCCGTAACCATGGTGGCGGCATGGATCAGCGCCGAGACCGGGGTCGGACCTTCCATCGCGTCGGGCAGCCAGGTGTGCAGCAGGAGCTGCGCCGACTTGCCCATGGCGCCGACGAACAGCAGCAGGCAGGCGGTGGTCAGCGCGTTCACTTCCATGCCGAGGAACACGAAATTCGTGGCCGCCTTCTCCGGCACGGCGGCGAACACCTCGTCGAAGGCCACGGCGCCGAAGATGGCGAAGGTCGCCATGATGCCCAGCGCGAAGCCGAAATCGCCGACGCGATTGACCAGGAACGCCTTGATGGCGGCGGCGTTGGCCGAGGGCTTGTCGTACCAGAAGCCGATCAGCAGATAGGATGCCAGACCGACGCCCTCCCAGCCGAAGAACATCTGCAGGAAGTTGTCGGCCGTGACCAGGCTCAGCATGAAGAAGGTGAACAGGCTGAGATAGGCCATGAAGCGCGGCTTGTGCGGATCCTCGTGCATGTAGCCGACGGAATAGACGTGCACCATCGACGACACCACGGTGACGACGATCAGCATCACGGCCGTCAGCGTGTCGTAGCGCAGCGCCCAGCTGACCTCGAAGCCGCCGGAAAACACCCAGCTCGCCAGTTCGACGACGCCCTGCTGGCCGTCGAAACCGACGGCGATGAAGACCCAGACCGACAGCGCCGCCGCCACCAGCAGCGCACCGCAGGTCGCGATCTGGGCGCCGCGATAGCCGATCCAGCGGCCGAAAAAGCCCGCGACGAAGGCGGCGGCCAGCGGCAGGAATACGATGAGGACCAAGGCTGCGGACATGTTCTTTTCTCTTCAGACCGGCGAGTGGCTCAGCCCTTCATCATGTTGATGTCTTCGACCGCGATCGAACCGCGGTTGCGGAAATAGACGACGAGGATCGCCAGCCCGATCGCCGCCTCGGCCGCGGCGACCGTCAACACCAGCAGCGCGAAGACCTGGCCGACCAGGTCGCCCAGTTCGGCCGAGAAGGCGACGAGGTTAATGTTCACCGCCAGCAGCATCAGCTCGACCGACATGAGGATGACGATGATATTCTTGCGGTTCAGGAAGATGCCGAAAATCCCCAGCGTAAACAGGATCGCGGCGACGGTCAGGTAGTGGCCCAGGCCGATCTCGAGCATGTCAGATCCCTCCCCGCGTCGGCACCTTGACCACTTCGACCGCCTCGTCGCGCTTGCGATTGACCTGGTCGGCGATGACCTGGCGGCGCACGCCGGGGCGGCTGCGCAGGGTCAGCACGATGGCGCCGATCATGGCGACCAGCAGCACCAGGCCCGCCGCCTGGAACAAATAGAAGTAGCGCGTGTAGACGAGCTGGCCGATGGCGCGGGTATTGTCGACCTGATCGATCGGGGGCGTCCTCGAGGCCAGCGAGGCCCCGACATCCGGCGCCGCCACCCAGGCGCCCGCGATCAGCACAAGCTCGACGAACAGCACCAGACCGATAATCGCGCCGATCGGCAGGTATTTCAGGAAACCCTCGCGCAAGGCCGACAGATTGACGTCGAGCATCATGACGACGAACAGGAACAGCACCGCCACCGCGCCGACATAGACGACCACCAGGATCATCGCCAGGAACTCGGCGCCCATCAGCAGGAACAGGGCGGCGGCGTTGAAGAAGGCCAGGATCAGGTAGAGGACGGAATGCACGGGATTGCGCGCCACAACGACCATGGTTGCGGCGGCGACCGTCACGGCCGCGAAAAGGTAGAAGGCCAGGGCCTGGATAACCATTTGCGTCGACTCTCCCCCGGCCCGCTCAGCGATAGGGCGCGTCGGCGGCGAGATTGGCGGCGATCTCCGCCTCCCACCGCTCGCCGTTGGCCAGCAGCTTGTCCTTGTTGTAGAGCAGTTCCTCGCGCGTCTCGGTCGAGAACTCGAAGTTCGGCCCTTCGACGATGGCATCCACCGGACAGGCTTCCTGGCAGAAGCCGCAATAGATGCACTTCGTCATGTCGATGTCGTAGCGCGTTGTGCGCCGGCTGCCGTCGGCGCGCGGCTCGGCCTCGATGGTGATGGCTTGCGCCGGGCAGATCGCCTCGCACAGCTTGCACGCGATGCAGCGCTCCTCGCCGTTGGCGTAGCGGCGCAGCGCGTGCTCGCCGCGGAAGCGCGGGCTGAGCGGTCCCTTTTCGAAGGGATAGTTAACCGTGACCTTGGGCTTGAACATGTACTTCAAGGTCAGCGCGAAGCCGCTCATCAGTTCGCCGAGGAACAGCGAGCGGGCGGTGCGGTCGAAGAAAGCCATGATGTCCTCCCCTCCCTACGCCTTCGGCACCCAGTCGAACGCCACTAGGACGCCGGCCGTCAGCACCACCCAGAACAGGGAGATCGGCAAGAATACTTTCCAGCCCAGCCGCATGAGCTGGTCGTAGCGGTAGCGCGGCAGCGTGCCCTTGGTCCAGCTGAAGACGAAGAGCAGCAGCGCGGTCTTGAGCGCGAACCAGACGATGCCGGGCACCCAGGTGAAAGGCGCGACCTCGATCGGCGGCAGCCAGCCGCCGAGGAACAGCACCGCGCCCATCGCCGACAGCAGGATGATGCTGATGTACTCGCCGAGGAAGAACAGGCCGAAGGCCATCGACGAGTACTCGGTATGGAACCCGGCCACCAGCTCGGCTTCCGACATCGGCAGATCGAACGGCGTGCGATTGGTTTCCGCCAGCGACGAGATGAAGAAGATGACGAACATCGGCAGCAGCGGAATGAAGTACCAGTGCCAGATGCCGCCGCTCTGCGCCCTGACGATCTCCGACAGGTTCAGCGAGCCGGCGCACAGCAGCACGGTGATCAGCACGAAGCCGATCGAGACTTCGTACGACACCATCTGCGCCGCCGACCGCAGCGCGCCCAGGAAGGCGTATTTCGAGTTCGACGCCCAGCCGGCGATGATGATGCCGTAGACGCCGAGCGAGGAGATGGCGAACAGATACAGGATGCCGACGTTGATGTCGGAGATCACCCAGCCGTCGTCGAACGGGATCACCGCCCAGGCGATCAAGGCGGTAATGAAAGTGATCATCGGGGCCAGCAGGAAGAGCACGCGATTGGCGGCGGCCGGAACGATGGTTTCCTTCAGCAGCAGCTTCAACCCGTCGGCGAAGGGCTGCAGCAGGCCGAACGGACCGACGACGTTGGGACCGCGGCGCAGCTGGATCGCCGCCCATACCTTGCGGTCGACATAGGTCATGTAGGCCATGGCGACCAGCAGCGGCACGGTGACGGCGAGGCACTGCGCCACGATGATGATCGCGGGCCAGATGTAGCCGGTGAAGAATTCGCTTTCGAACACGATCCCTGCCCCCGCCTATTCCGCCGCCGCGCGGATGCCGCCGCCCAGGATCTCCGCCGTGCAGCGCGCCATGGTCGGCGAACTGCGGCTGATCGGGTCGGTCATGTAGAAATTGTCGATCAGCCTGACGAACGGCGCCTCCGCGACCTTGCCGGCCTGCCCGAACGCACCCCAGGCGGCCGGCTTGATGCGGCCAATGCCGGCGAAGACCGGATTGGCGGCGACCAGCTTGGTGCGCAGCTGCGCCAGCGTGTCGAACGGCAGCTTGCGGTTCAGCACCTCCGACAGGGCGCGCACGATGGCCCAGTCCTCGCGCGCCTCGCCCGGCGGCTGCACGGCGCGCCGCGCCAGCTGCACGCGGCCTTCGGTATTGACGTAGATCGCATCCTTCTCCGTATAGGCCGCGCCCGGCAGAATGACGTCGGCGCGATGGGCGCCGGCGTCGCCGTGATGGCCCTGGTAGACCACGAACGCCTTGCCGAGCTTCGCCATGTCGATTTCGTCGGCGCCCAGCAGATAGACCACGTCCAGCCGCCCGGATTGCGCTGCCGCCAGAATGCCGTCGCGATCCAGGCCGCCCTCGCCCGGCACAAAACCGGCGTCGAGCGCGCCGACCCGGCCGGCGGCGGTATGCAGCACGTTGAAGCCGTTCCAGCCCTCGCGAACCACGTTGCAGGCTTCCGCCACCTGTCGCGCCAGCGCCAGGATTGCGGCGCCGTC
>JBFWZG010000022.1:0-33514 GCA_050185515.1 Reyranellaceae bacterium | reverse complement strand
CGATCCTCGGTGCGCAGGGTCAGGAAACGGTCGTGCGCCGACAGCAGGCCGACCAGCAATTCGTTCCATGCCGCGAAGGCTGCCTGCGGCACGCCGCTCACGCCGTCCATGACCTTCCAGCCGCTCTGCCGCAGTTCAACGCCATGGGCGATGACGGTCTCGCCGCTGGCGGCAAGAAAGGCCGTGGCCAGCGCCACGAAGTCCTCGGCCCGGCGCCCGTCGATTCCCAGCATCGCCGCGATGTCGTCGTAGAACTGCATGCCGATCAGCCGCGCGGTGCGTCCGAGCAGCGCCGCCATCTCGGCTTCGCCCGCCAGTTCGGTCATCGTCGGCACCAGCGAGCGCAGATACTCGACGGCATAGGCGCGCTCGACCTTGGCGAGCCGCTCGGCCGGCCATGTTGCGACGTCGAGCTTTGGCGCCCTGGCCGGATCGAAGCGCGGCATCCGCTCGTCCGGCGCGTAGCGCACGCGTTCCTCCTCGGCGATCTCCCGGTCGTACTCGAAATAGTAGCCCTCCAGACCGGGATCGCCCTCGGTGGTCAGCCCGGTGCAGACGAAGCCCAGTCTGGGATTGCCCAGCGACGTGCCGTTATGGCCGTGCCAGCCGTGGAGCATGGCCGCGTTGACCTCGGTCGGCACACCGCAGATCGCCGTGCCCTGCCAGATCCATCGCGGCGGCGGATAGCGCACCCAGGCCTTGCGATCGCTCTCGCCGACATATTCCGTCTTCACGCCGCCCAGCGCGTTGGAGAAGTAATGGTACTGGCCGCAGGCGACGGCGTCGGGCAGCCCATCGAGATCGAGTTTCTTGAGGCCGGGAAGGAATTTTTCCAGATGCTGGCGGCGGAAATGGCCGCGCACGAAGTCGCGCGCCAGCGCCGAGCCGCGCTGGCTGACCAGTGTCAGCACCAGCCCGGTCATCAGCGCGTTGTAGAGTTTGGCGACTGCCTTGTAGCCGGCGACCGGCGCAGCGCTCATGCCGGCACGCCCTCGACCAGCACCGCCTTGCTCCTTCCGGCCTTCAGACGCATTTCGAGCAGCGGCTTGTAGTGTGGGCAGGCGTAGAACTCTTTCGCCTTCGCCATCGACGGAAACTCGATCACGACGACGCGCGGCGGGTGCCAATCGCCTTCCAGCGTTTCGCTGGCTCCGCCGCGCACCAAAAAGCGGCCGCCATGGCGCGCGATCGCCGCCGGCGTACCTTCGCGGTACTTCGCCATCAGTTCAGGGTCGGTCGTCTCGACCTCGACGATCAGATAGGCCTTGGCCATGGTCCCCCTCCTGTCATGTCTAGTCGCCAGTCTGCATCGGCAGCGACGGATCAGCCGCCCATTCGGACAGCGAGTTGTCGTAAACCGCGACATCCTTGTTGCCGAGCATCGCCAGCGCGAAGGCTTCCAGCGTCGCCGCGATGCCGCCGCCGCAATAGGTCATGATGCGATCCTGCGGCGCTACGCCGGCCTGCTCGAAGGAGGCGCGCAGATCGTTCGCATCGCGCAGCGTGCCGTCCTCGCGCAGCAAGCCCATCGCCGGCACGCAGACGCTGCCGGCTATATGGCCCGGCCGGCCGTAATGGGTCGATTTCGGATTGCCGGCGTGCTGGCCGAGCGACAGGGCGTTGAGAATGCGGGTCGAACCGTCGCCGATCGCCGACTGCACCTGGGCTGCATTGACCACCAGGTGCGGCCGCGGCGCCGGGGTGAATTTCGCCGCCGGATAGCGGTGCGGACCGGTCGCAAGGGGACGCCCCTCGGCTTTCCACTTCGCCAGCCCGCCGTCCAGCACCGCCACGCGGTCGAAGCCCATGGCGCGCAGCATCCACCAGACGCGCGTCGCCCACATCGCGCTGGTGGCGCTGTACAGCACCACGTCGCAATCGTCGCCGATGCCCAACGCGCCGGCCGCTGCCGAGAAACTCTCCGGCGTCGGCAGGGTGAAGCGGAGCGGACTGGAATTGTCCGACAGCTCGCCTTGCAGATCGATATAGGCGGCGCCGGGAACGTGCTCCGCCTCGTACTCGGCGCGCGCGTCCTGCACCGCATAGACCCGCACCGGATCGGGCTTCAGATGCGTCGTGCAGTCGAATATCCGCAGGCCTGGCGCGTCGAGATTGGCCGCCAGCCATTCGGTATCGACCAGCATGCGTCCTTGCAGCAGCGACATGTCGGATCTCCGGTCTTTCTAGCGATACATGAACAGGCTCAGCCCCATCGCCAGCGCCACCAGGCTGAGCAGCACGAATTGGACGGCCCAGGCGTTGCGCAGGCGCCAGCGATGCAGGCGCTGGAACCAGCTGTCCGGTCGCGGGCCGCGGTTCATGACGCGGCCTTGCGACGCAGGCCGAATTCCTCGAGACGCTCGCGGGCCAGCTCGATGCGGTCGCCGCCCCAGAACACCTCGCCGCGGATGACCAGCGTCGGCACGCCGAAGACGCCCGCGGTCTCCGCGGCGACGCGATCGGCATCGTGCTGCGCACTGCCGGGGCCATTGAGGTAGGCGTCGAACCCCGCGGCGTCGATGCCCGCTTCCTGCAGCAGCGCCTCCATCGTCGCCCGGTTCTCGATGTCGAGCTCGCGTTTGAAGAAGCGCTCGAAACCCAGATCGACGAAGCGGTCGAAGCCCGGCTTGCCCCTGGCGTACATCAGCGCAATCGAAGCCATGCGGGTATCGTAGATCTTCTGCGGCCCGCGCACGGTAAGCCCGACCTTGTTGGCCAGTCGCCGCGCGTCCATGTAGGCGTAGCGCACCTTGCGCCAGTTATGCGCGCTGCGCCCGTCGACGGCGTCGAGATAGTCGGGAATGTTGAGCGTCAGCGGCATCCACTGGAGCCGGACGTCGAAGTCGCGTTCGAGTTGCCGCGTCGGCGCGATCGCCAGATAGGCGTAGGGGCTCTTGAAGTCGACGTAGAAGGCGACCGGTTCGCTCATCGTCAGGCCTTGCGGTAGCGCGCCGCGGCGGCGAAATGGATCGCCTCCTGTTCGAGCCGGCTGACGCCCAGCGTGTCGGCCAGCAGGTCGAGCACCTGCATCTCCTCGATCTTGACCTTGCCCTCCGCGGCGGCGATGTCGCAGGCGAGCGCATAGGCCGTCGCCGCCAGGCGCTTCGGCACGGCCGCGCCGATGGCCGCCAGGGTGCGGTCGAGGCCGTTCTTGCCGGCCAGCATTTTCGCGCAGGAGGCCGACGTATCGGCGAGCTTGGCTTCGCCGTAGTGACGGAACACCGGCAGCCGTTCGACCAGGCCGCGTAGGCGGTCGAGTTGGGCGTCGCTCATATCTCGGTCGACGGCCGAAACTAGAACCATGGTGAAGACGAGTCCGTCCTGCGGCGTCACTGATCGTACCTCCATCGGGTTGCCGCCATCGGCGGCGTCGAATTGGCTGCGTCCGGCCACTAAACCCCCGGCTCCCGGCGGGGTCAAGGCGAAGCGACCGCCACTCGACGGGTTGGACACGGACCATTATGGTGCGCCCGCCATGGACGCCATCGTCAACGTCGCGCTGCCCATTTTCGCGCTGATCGGCTGCGGCTACTTCGCCGGCCGCATCGGCGTGCTGGGAGAGGATTCGACGGCGGCGCTCAACGCCTTCGTCTGGTGGTTCTCGCTGCCGGCGCTGTTCTTCCTGTCGCTGGCGCGCGTGCCGATCGACGACATGTTCAACGTGCCGTTCATCTTCGCCTATGGCGGCGCTTTCGCCTTCACCTATTTCGTCGCCATGGCGCTGGCCGCCATCGCCACCAACGGCAGGCTGGCCGAGCTGTCGCTGCACGGCATCGCCGCCGGCTTCGGCAATGTCGGGTACATGGGCATTCCGCTATGCATCACCGCTTTCGGTCCGGAGGGCGCCCTGCCGGCCACGATCGCCGCGGTGTTCGGCTCTACGGTGATGATGGCGCTGTCCGTAGTGCTGGTCGAGATCGACCTGCAATCGGGCAGCGGGTTGTGGCGATCGCTGTGGAAGGTGATCCGCGCCATCCTGCGCAATCCGCTGCTGATCGCCGCGGCGCTGGGCATGGGCTGCGCCGCCTTGCGCCTGGACCTGCCGGTGCCGCTGGTCAATTTTCTCGACCTGATCGGCAAGGCCGCGGCGCCCTGCGCCCTGTTCGCCATTGGCCTGTTTCTGGTCGGCAAGTCGCTGACCACGGGCGCCGGCGAAGTCGGGCTGGCGGTGCTGGTGAAGATGGTGCTGCAGCCGGCGATCACCTGGCTGCTGGCGCTGATCTTCCTCGAACCGGGCAGCCTGTGGTTCAACTCGGCCATATTGCTGGCGGCCCTGCCGACGGCGGCGAACGCCTTCGTGCTGGCGCGCCAGTACGATCTCTTCATGGCGCGCGCCTCGGGCATCATTCTGATCAGCACGATAATGTCGGTGCTGACGCTGAGCGGCCTGATCGTGGCGCTCGATATCGGCTGACGCGATGAACGTTCGTTCACTTCCGTCTTGTGCGCGATCCTTCTCCGGCGATAATCGGCACGACCACGAGAGGAAAACATGCGCGCAGCGGTATTCAAGGCGCCCGGCGAGAAACTAGCGGTCGAGACCGTCCCCGATCCCCGGCCGGGGCCTGACGACATGATACTGAGGGTGATGGCCTGCGGCATCTGCGGCTCGGATCTGCACATGAGCGAGATTTGCGACGCCAGCGGCGGCATGAAACCGCTGCCAAGCGGCGCGGTGATGGGGCACGAGTTCTGCGGCGAGATCGTCGAACTGGGCGCCAATGCCAAGGGCAAATGGAAAGTCGGCCAGCGCGTGACGGCGCAGCCCTTCATTGGCTGTGGCGCCTGCCTGGCCTGTCTCGAAGGACGGGGCTATCGCTGTGCGTCCGTCCAGTACCTCGGCATGGGAAACTGGACCGGCGGCTACGCCGAGTACGTGCGCGTGGGCGGCGGCGAGACGCTGGAGCTGCCCGACGGCGTTTCGTGGGAGGCCGGCGCCATGGTCGAGCCGCTCGCGGTCGGTCTGCATGCGGTTGAGGCAGCACATCTGCGGCCGGGCGATGCCGTGCTGATCGTGGGCGCCGGTCCGGTCGGCCTGTCGGTCGCGCTGTGGTGCCGTCAGTTCGGCGCCCGCCATGTGGTCGTTTCCGATTTGTCGCCCGACAGGCTGGCCCTGGCGGCTTCCTGCGGCGCCACCGACGGTATCGACGCACGCAAGGAAAACGTCGTCGAGCGTTTCAAGCGCGTTGCCGGCGTTCGTCCGGACGTGGTGTTCGACTGCGTCGGCGTGCCGGGAAGCCAGCAGCTCGCGATGGATTATGCGCCAAGCAATGGCCGCATCGTGGTCGCCGGCGTATGCATGCAGCCCGACCGCATCGTACCGGTCAAGGCGATCACCAAGGAGCTGACCGTTACCTACGTCTACATGTACGGCCGCAAGGATTTCGCGCTGGCGATCGAGATGCTCGACCGCGGCCGCATCGACGCCTCGGCCATGCTGACGGACGAAGTCGGATTCGAGCGCTTTCCCGCGGCGTTCGATGCGCTGCGCACCGACAAGCGGCAATGCAAGGTCATGCTGCGGCCGGCCCTGGCGTAATTCGCCTAGGCGCGTGGCTCTACCGGAACGTAAATGTAGCCGATCCGACGCGACAGCGGCGTGATGGCCCGGTCGGAGGCGAATTCGCGCAGCACGTTGCCGGGCCGCAGCAGCCAGCCGCTGGCCGGCAGGGTGTTATGGAGGAAACGCTGCCAGTGGGGCGCCAGATCGAGCAGCCGGCCGCGATGACGGACGCAGGCGTAATAGCCGCCGTCGATCTCCAGCGTTCGCACTTCCATCTTGCGGCTGGCGATCTGGCGCTGTTCGGGATGGATGCCCATCGCCCACTGGATCGGCCGGTCGGCCGGCGCGAAGAGATCGTCGAAATAGACCGAAATGATCTCGCAGGAACCGTTGCCGGCGTACTGCACGTAGGTCTGTGCGTCCACGACAAGCAGGTCGCCGAGGAAACGTTCGCCGTTGTACATGATGGCGTCGATACGAAGCGGCGAACGCTTGACGATCGAGAACGCGACGGCGGCTCCAGGACGCGCTTCGGTGCCGCAGGCGGCGACGCGCGCGGCGGTCGGGCTGCTGCCGAACTCGCGGCGGTACGCGCGGGCGAACGCCTGGGTGCTGCCGTAGCCGGCGGCAAAAGCCGCTTCGATGATGCTGACGCCGTCGTACTTCAACGAATCCGCCGCCCGCAGCAGGCGCAGATGCCGGATAATCTCGGTCGGCGATCGGCCGACGACGCGGGTGAACTGGCGATGGAAATGAAACGGCGAGATGCAGGCGATCTCGGCGAGCTCCTCGAGGGTCATTTGCTCATCGAGGTTGTCTTCGATGAAGTCCACGACCCGGTGGATCCGCCGCCGCAGATCAATAAGCCGCTCGATTCTAGTGGAATTCGCAATGGCTGACATATCGACGATACATATGTGCGAATACAAGTATCGGCCGATTATGCGGCAGGATGTTTCGCGTCGTCGACAGAAATTTACGCAGATACTGCGAAAATCACAGAACTTCTGCTGTTGATCGAACGATCAACACATCTTCGATTTTCAAGTTCTAGGAGTTGGCGTCCGCAGCTTCACCGGATTGCGCCGTTGCTTGCGTCGCCGGGCGAACAGATTGAGCACCTCGACCATGACCGAGAACGCCATGGCGGCGTAGATGTAACCCTTGGGGAAATGGAAGCCGACGCCCTCGGCCACCAGGGTCGTCCCGATCAGCAGCAGGAACGACAGCGCCAGCATCTTGACGGTGGGATGCGCGTCGACGAAAGCGGAAAGCGGACCGGCAGCGACCAGCATCACGATCATCGACAGCACCACGGCGGTCACCATGATCGACAGGTGCTGCGCCATACCGACGGCGGTGATCACCGAATCGAGCGAGAACACGATGTCGATGATGCCGATCTGGATCACCACCGCCATGAAGGACGCGGTGGCCTTGCCGGCTGCGGAGGAATCGTGTTCCTCGCCCTCGAGACTGGCGTGAATCTCGTGTGTGGCCTTGCCGATCAGGAACAGGCCGCCGACCATCAGGATGATATCGCGCCACGACACGCCATGGCCGAAGACTTCGAATATCGGCTGGGTCAGGGTGATGATCCAGGCCAGCATCATCAGCAGCATGAGCCTGGTCAGCAGCGCGAATCCCAGCCCGAGCCGACGCGCCAGCGGCTGCTGCTCCGGCGGCAGGCGGCTGGCGAGAATCGCCAGAAACACCAGATTGTCGATGCCCAGCACGATCTCGAGCACGGTCAGGGTCAGCAGGCTGATCCAGGCGTCCGGATCGGACAGCAGGTGCAGGAATTCCATGGTGCGGGCTCTTCTTTGTGGCTAGGCGGGCTGCCGTTTCAAGCACAGCCCGAAAGGCCGGGCAAGGTCGCGATGGGCGCCGCCTTCAGTCGAGCGCGCCCAGCGCACGCAACGCCGCACCCACCTCCTCGGTTCCCTGCGCCGACAGCGGCGCCTGCGGCGGCAACGGATCGCCGACATCGTAGCCCTGCAGCTGCAGTCCGCCCTTGATGCAGGCGGCCAGCGCGTATTTGGCGAAGCATTCGTTGAGTGCCCACAGCTTGCGCTGCAATGCCATCGCCTCGTCCCATTGCTGCGCCCGGCAAAGATCGTAGAGCGCCACGCTCTGGCGCGGGATGACGCAGGCCGGTCCCGCCATCCAGCCTTTGCCGCCGATCAGCATGACCGCGGCGGGGATGTGGGCCGACGCGCTGTGGATCGCCAGCCGGTCGCCGACCCGGTTCATGATGCTGAGCAGCCGGCCGGTATTGGTCGAGGCATCCTTGAGCCCGACGATGTTGTCGATCTCTGCAAGTTTGGCGATCGCCGGCAGCGACAGGTCGGCGCGCTGGAAATTGGGGTTGGTGTAGAGCACCACCGGCAGGCCGACCGATTGCGCGATGGCCGAGAAATAGTCGATTACGCCCTGGTCGGAGAGCGGGAAATAGGCTTCCAGCACGGCAAGAATGCCGTCCGCCTTCAGGCGCTCCATGGCCTTCGCCTGCGAACAGGCGTCGGCGGTCGTGGTCGCCGCCACGCCCGCCACCACGGGGACGCGGCCCGCCGCGGCCTCGACGACGATCTCGACCACGCGCTCCTTCTGTGCGCGATCGAGATAGGCGAACTCGCCGGTCGAGCCCAGCGGCGTCAGCCCGTGCACGCCGGCCTTGATGAGATCGTCGCACAGCCGGCCCAGCACCTCGGCATCGACCTTGCCGTCGGGCTTGATGGGCGAGACGAGATAGGGATAGACCCCGTCGAAACTCCGCTTCATGTCGACTGCCTATTCCTGTGGGGGATAACGGTCGAAGCTCGGCAGCTCGTTCACGCCCGTCATCCAGCCGATGCGCTCGGCGACCTGGATATGCGCCTGCGGCGGAATGGCGGCCGGGTCGTCGGCCGTGGCGCTCTGAACGTCGACGATGCCCGGCAGCATTTGCTCGTTGTAATAGAACAGGCCGGTGCCGCAATCGGGGCAGAAATGCCGGCGGCCATGCTCCGACGAGTTGCGCACCTTCGGCGTTCCCTTGGTCACCTTGACGGCAGCCGTCGGATACATGGTCCAGCCGACCATCGGCGCACCGGCGCTGCGCCGGCAGTCGCTGCAATGGCACAGCGCATGCACGATGGGCGCGCCTTCGGCTTCGTATCGGATGGCGCCGCAGTGGCAGCCGCCGGTCGTGGCCATGATGTTTCCTTTCAGGTCGGATTTGCGATGGGCCAGCATAGCCAAACACGGCGGCCGCGACGATTACCTCGTGTTTCGGATTGCCTGCAGATTGCAGTCATGTTCCCTGCTCAGGACAGGAAGTCGCGCACGCTCGCCACTGCCTGCGCGATGCCGACCCGCTCGACCGCGACGCCGTCGGGGAAGGCCCGCAGCAGGCGCGTCGGCGTGCGTTGGTCCAGCAGGACGAAGACGCCGCGATCGTCGGCGCGGCGGATCAGCCGGCCATAGGCCTGCTTCAGGCGGAAGCGCGTGATCATGTCGTCGTATCGGTCGTTGCCGCGCGCGCCTTCGGGAGCCGACCGGCGGAACAGTTCGCGCCGCGCCTTGTGCAGAATGTCGGGCCTTGGCCAGGGCACGCGGTCGAAAACGATCAGACGCAGCGAACGGCCCGGCACGTCGACGCCGTCGCGGACCGCGTCGGTGCCCAGCAGGCAGGCATTCTCCTCGGCGCGGAAAATGTCGACCAGGGTCGCGGTATCCATGCCGTCGACATGCTGGGCGTACAGTGGAATGCCGGCATCCTCCAGCCGCTTCGCCAGCCGCGCATGCACTTCCCTGAGCCGCCTGATGGCGGTGAACAGGCCCAGCCCGCCGCCACCGGAGGCCAGGAACAATTCGCGATAGGCGGCGGCCACCTGGTCGGGCGCGTCGCGCTTTATGTCGGTGACGATCAGAACCTTTGTCTGGCCGGCATAGTCGAAGGGAGAAGGCAGGGCCGCGCGGATCGCCGGCAGGTCGAGATGCGGCGCGCCGGTGCGGGCCTCCGCAGCGCGCCAGTCGGCTTCGGCGTCGTCGGAGGAATCGCGCAGCGACGCGGAGGTGATCACCGCGCCATGCGAGGGGCGCACCACGGCGCGGGCGAAGGGCAGGGTGGGGTCGCGCCAGTGGCGGTAGAAGCCGACGTCGAACTCGCGTCCGTCGCTGCGTTCGAGCGCGAACCAGTCGACGAAGGCCTCGTTGTCGTTCTCCGCCGCTGCTGCGCGCGGACGCACCAGATCGCGCAGCATATCGCGCCAGGCGCGCGCGGGCATCTCGGCGCGATGCTGCAGCGAGCGGCATACCGCCTCGATTCGGTTGCGCGTCGCCGTGTCGAGTTCGGCCGCCTGCGCATCGAGCTTGCCGGTCAAAACCGAGCGCAGTTCCGTCAACGGCCGCAGCAGGCTTTCCAGCGTTGCGGCAAGTTCGAGGGCGGCTTCCTCGATGCCGGGATTGAGCGGCAGCGGCGTGCATTCCAGCCCGTGGCCGCTGTCGCCGGCCGACCCGGCGGCGGCGCGCGCCAAAACCTGCTGGCGCAGCAAGGCGAGAAATTCCTCGGCCGCGCCCAAAGCCGTGCCGTCGGCGATGCGCGCCTGCCAGCCGGTCGTGGGCAGTTCGCGCGCCGCCGCCAGCACAGCGCGCAACGGCCGCAGCGCGTTCTCGTCGTCGGCCACCAGATCGCCGACCCGTCGCTCGATGCCGCGGGCACGGCTGCCGCGCCGACCTTCGGCACCCAGCAGCCAGCGCCGCAGCTCCGAGGCCTCGACCCCCGTCAGATGGGCGGCGAAGGCCGAGTCGGCGGCGTCGAAGACGTGATGGCCCTCGTCGAACACGAAGCGGGTGGGGCGCGAATCGTCGTCGAGCCCGCCGGTGGCGGCATGCGCCATGACCAGTGCGTGGTTGGCGATGACGATGTCGGCGCGGCGGGCGCGGCGGATGGTGCGTTCGACGAAGCAGCGCGAATAGTGCTGGCAGGCGGCGTAGATGCATTCGCCGCGCTGGTCGGCCAGGCGCTGCACACGGCCACGGCCGATCGTGTGCGCCAGCCACGACGGCAGGTCGCCGCCCTGCAGATCGCCGTCGCGGCTGGCCAGTGCCCAGCGCGCCAGCAGCGCCAGCCCGATGCCGTTGCCGGCCGCCACCGGCACGCGGCCGACGGCTTCCTCGAAGTTCAGCAGGCAGAGATAGTTCTCGCGCCCCTTGCGGATCACCACCTTGCGCCGCTTGCGCTCGGGGTCGGGGTAGAGCCGGTCAAGCTCGCCGTCGATCTGGCGCTGCAGATTGCGCGTGTAGGTCGAGATCCACACCGGCCCGGCATTGCGTTCGGCCCACAGGCTGGCGGGCGCGACGTAGCCGATGGTCTTGCCGACGCCGGTGCCGGCCTCGGCCAGCACCACGTTGGGTTCGTCCTCCTTCAGCCGCGGCTGGAAGGCGGCCGTTACCGCGGAGGCGTAGTCGGCCTGGCTCGGCCGCGCCTCGGCGCCGGTGCCGAGAAGTTCCGACAGCCGCCGCCGCGCCTCGGACGGCTCGACGCCTTCCGATCCCGGCGGCGGCAGCGGTCCGCTCTCCTCCCATTGCGGCAGCTGGCGCCAGATATCGAGGCCGCCGCCGCCGCGCGGCTGGATCGCCGCGCCGGCCAGCGCCTGCTCCATCTCCTGTCGCCAGCTCCAGCCCGATCGCGTCATCGTTGCCGCCAGCGCCAGCACCGTCGCATCCTCGCGCAGGCCGCTCAGCTCCTCGAGCAGCGCGATCGCCGACTGCGCCAGAGACAGCGCCTCCTCTTCAGCCGAATGCGGCACCGGCAGATCGAGCACCTCGGCCAGACCGCGCGGCGTCGGCAGGCAGAAGCGGGCGGGGCGGACGAAAGCCCACAGTTCGAGCACATCGCGCACCGGAAAGCCCTCGTCGCCCAGCCGCGCGAAGACGGCCGGCGCGTGGCAGACCAGCGGATTGAGGCCGCGCGCCCGCTGTGCCGCCTGCGCCGGCGGCAGGCGTTCGCTGCCGCCGTCGGCATGGCGCAGCACGGCCATGCCGGCATGGGCGATCAGCGCCGGCGCGGACAGGGTTGGCATCGGAAACGCTGCGTCCATCGTGGGCTTGTGTCGCAAGGATCGAGCCTATAGGACTAGCACGCGCGCCGGCCTGGCGCGCTTGTCATTTGCCCGCCGAGGCGCCCGCGTTCCGATGTCCGAAAGCTCCACCTACATTCTCAGCCTGTCCTGTCCCGATCGCCGCGGCATCGTCGCTGCAGTGTCGGGCTTTCTGGCCCAGACCGACTGCTTCATCACAGAAAGCGCCGATTTCGGCGACCCGGTATCCGGCCGCTTCTTCCAGCGTACGGTATTCCGCACCGACGGGCCGAAGCCGTCGCGGGCCGGGTTGGAAGAGCAGTTCGAGATCATCGCCCGCCGCTTCGACATGCAATGGGCGCTGCACGATGCGCATCGCAAGGCGCGGCTGATCGTCATGGTGTCGAAATTCGGCCATTGCCTGAACGACCTGCTCTACCGCTATCGCACCGGCGCGCTGCCGATCGAGATCGCGGCGGTCGTCTCGAACCATGCCGACTTCGCCGAACTGGTCGGATGGCACGGCGTGCCCTTCCACCACTGGCCGGTCGACGCCGGCAACAAGACGCAGACCGAGCAGCAGCTGCTGGCGCTGGTCGAGGAGCAGCGCGCCGACCTCGTGGTGCTGGCCCGCTACATGCAGATCCTGTCGCCCGAACTGTGCGCCCGCCTCGGCGGCCGGGCGATCAACATCCACCATTCCTTCCTGCCGAGCTTCAAGGGCGCGCGGCCCTACCATCAGGCGCATGCCCGCGGCGTCAAGCTGATCGGCGCCACCGCCCATTACGTGACCACCGATCTCGACGAGGGGCCGATCATCGAGCAGGCGGTCGAGCGCATCGACCACACCGTGACGCCGGACGAGATGGTGGCGATCGGCCGCGACATCGAGAACGTGGTGCTGGCTCGCGCCATCAAGCTGCATGTCGAGCATCGCGTGCTGATAAACGGTGGCAAGACGGTGGTCTTCCGCTGAAGCAGCGCGCCTCCGCTTGATAGCGGGCGCGGCGGCGCACAGAATGGCCCGCCATGTCGCAGACCCAGTCCACGCCGTCGCCCGACCGCCTGCTGGCCGCCCTTGCAGCCGGCGCGGGCGATGATCCCGTCCGCTTGCGAGCGCTGGCGCTGGCTCAGGCCGGGCAGGGCCGTCACGACGAGGCGATCGCGACGTTCGAACGCGCATTGGCGCGCGATCCATCCTATGCGGCCGGCTGGATCAGCCTGGCCCTGCTCTTGTATGACCTGCGACGCACCGATGACGCCGTCGCGGCGGCGCAAAGAGCGACCAAAGTCGCGCCGGACGACAGGCTGGCGTGGCATACGCTGGGCGAGATCCTGCATCATGCCGACCGGCTCGACGAGGCGGTTGCCGCGCAGCGCCGCGCCCTTGCGATCGACCCGGACTATCGCGACGCCTGGCGCTGGCTGGGCTACAGCCTGCAGATGGATGGCGATCTGCAGGGCGCCGTCGCCGCCTACGAGCGCGCCCAGGCCCTGCATTTCGATCCAGTGACTGCATTGAACACCGCCCTGCTGGCGCCGCCGCATCCCGAAACGGTGGCGCAGATCGACTGGGCACGGGCGCGCATTCCCGATGCGCTCGAAGCTCTGGCCGACAGCGGCTATCGGCTGGATCGACCGGAAGACGTCGTGCAGCAGGTCACCGGTCTTTACGCCTACTGGGGCGGCGAGGATCGGCCGCTGCACGAGGCGCAGGCCGAGTTCTGGCGGCGGGTAACGCCGGGGCTGGAATGGACGGCGCCGCACATCGCCGGCTGGACGCCGCCAGTCGGCCGCAAGCCGCGCGTCGCCTGCGTTACCCGGTTCGTCTACACGCACACCATCGACCGGCTGTTCGGGCGCATGCTGCGGCGGCTGCCTTCGCTCGGTTTCGATATGCGGCTGTTCACCACGCGCGACACGCGCGACGCAGTTTCGGCCGATCTCGAGGCGCATGTCGGGTCGTTCGTGCGTCTGCCCCCGACCGTCGCCGAGGCCCGACAGGCAATCGCCGATTTCGCGCCCGACATCGTGCTCTATCCTGAACTCGGCCTGCATGCCTTCAGCTACTTCCTGGGCTTCGCGCGGCTGGCGCCGCTGCAGGTCGTGACCTGGGGCCATGCCGCCACGTCGGGGCTGCGCAGCATCGACTGCTTCGTCAGCGACGAACTGCTCGATCCGCCGGGCAACGAGCATTTCTACACCGAACGCGAGCTGGTGCGTCTGCCCTTGGCGCCGGTGCGCTTCGCGCCGCCGCCGAAACTCGACGATATTACGCGCGCCCGCTTCGGCCTGCCCGAGGACGCCAGACTCTATGTCTGCGTGCAGTCGCTGCTGAAGCTGCGTCCCGATTTCGATGCCGTGCTGGCGCGCATCGTCGAGAACGATCCCAAGGGGCTGCTGGTGCTGGTCGGCGCCTCGATCCATCAGAGTGGCCGCATTCTCGATCGCCGCCTGCGCCGCGCCTTCGCCGATCCCGATCGCACCGTGCGCCAGCTCGGGCACGTTTCGCCCGAGGATTTCATGCGCATCACGCTGCTGGCCGACGCGCTGCTCGACACACCGCATTTCTCCGGCGGCGTCACCGCCTACGAAGCGCTGTCGCTGGGCAAGGCCTTCGTCACCCTGCCGGGTGCGGCGCTCAAGGGACGGGTCGGCTTCTCGCTCTATACGCGTCTGGGCGTCACCGACCTCATTGCGCGCGACATCGGCCACTACGTCGACCTGGCGCATCGTCTGGCGAATGACAGGCCATGGCGCCAGGATATCGAGAGGCGCATCGCATTGACGGCGCCGGCGCTGTTCTCCGACGAAACCGGCATCGAAGCCTTCGCCGATTTCCTCCATCAGCGTCTCCGCCAACCCAGGCTGTAGGATCCCAATGGATACCGCCTTCGACCCACGCCTGCGCTTCATCATCCTGTGGGTGCTGGCGGAGACCTGGTTTGCGTTGGCGCTCTCGGCGGCGACGCCTTATCTGGCGCAGGGCGGCAATTATCTGCTCCTGCAGGCATTGTCGTTTCTCACTGTTCCCGTGGCGGCGGCGGGCCAGATGCTGCTGCTGCGGGGGCGGGTAGCGCCGGCATGGCTGTGGCTGGCGGCCGGCTTCGGCTCCGCCGTGCTGCTGTTCGTGCTGTTCCGCATTCTTGTCGGCGGCGTGTTCGCCGGCGTTCTGCCGCAATCCGGCGGCGGGCTGCCGGCGTGGATGCCATATCTTGTCCTGTCCGGCGTCGTTGCTGGGCTGGCCCTGGCTCTGCCGCAGGCTCTGGCCATCGCGCGATGGAGCCGCGGCCCGGCAAGCTGGTTCTTCATCGTGCTCGGGGCGGCGGTCATCGCCTCGGTCGTCGGCGGCGTGATCTGGGTCATGGGCGGCATGGGCGGCGCGGCCGGCCTGGCGGAAGGCGCCCCCTGGGCTGCGCTGGTCGCCGCACTGGCTCGCCACGTCGCGTTCGGCGGCATCACTGGCTTCTACATGTGGCAGCGCCTGGCGCAGCGTTCCGTTGACGCTGCCGCCAGCGGCACTTAAGGTCCGCCGCCTGCGGCAAAACGGGATCGACAGAGGATGGCGAGCGAACGCGAACTGGCATCGACGGCAAAAGCCTGGCCCTTCGAGGAGGCGCGCAAGCTCTTGGCGCGCACCGGTGGCAGGACGCCGGAAAAAGGCTACGTGCTGTTCGAGACCGGCTATGGCCCCTCCGGCCTGCCGCATATCGGCACGTTCGGCGAGGTGGCGCGCACCACCATGGTGCGTCAGGCCTTCGCGCGCCTCAGCGATGTTCCCACGCGGCTGTTCGCCTTCTCCGACGACATGGACGGCTTGCGCAAGGTGCCCGACAACGTGCCGAACCAGGACATGCTGCGCCAGCATCTGGGCAAGCCGCTGACCGCCGTTCCCGACCCCTTCGGCACGCATGACAGTTTCGGCGCGCACAACAACGCCCGCCTGCGCGCCTTCCTCGATTCCTTCGGCTTCGACTACGAGTTCCAGTCGGCCTCCGACTGGTACCGATCCGGCCGCTTCGATCCGATGCTGCTCGCCATGCTGCGCCACTACGAGGCGGTGCAGGCGATCATGCTGCCGACGCTGGGCGAGGAGCGGCAACGCAGCTACAGCGTATTCCTGCCGGTCTGCCGCAAGACCGGCAAGGTGCTGCAGGTTCCCGTGGTGCAGACCGACGCCGGCGCCGGCACCATCGTCTATCGCGACGAGGACGGCAGCCTGGTCGAAACGCCGGTGACCGGCGGTAACGTCAAGCTGCAGTGGAAGGCCGACTGGGCCGGCCGCTGGTACGCGCTGGGCGTCGACTACGAGATGTACGGCAAGGACCTGATTGCCTCGGCCGAACTGTCGGCGAAGATCGTGCGCATTCTGGGCGGCCTGCCGCCGGACGGGTTCAACTACGAGCTGTTCCTCGACGACAAGGGCCAGAAGATCTCGAAGTCGAAGGGCAATGGCATCTCGATCGACGAGTGGCTGACCTACGGCCCGCCCGAATCGCTGTCGCTCTTCATGTTTCAGCAGCCGCGCCGGGCCAAGCGGCTGCATTTCGACGTCATCCCGCGCGCCGTCGACGACTATCTCGGTCTGCTCGAAAAGTTTCCCGCCGAGGAGCCGGCCAAGCAGCTCGACAATCCCGCCTGGCACATCCACGACGGCAAGCCGCCGGCGCAGCCGGTTCCCATTACCTTCGGCATGCTGCTGAATCTCGCCGGCGTTGCCAATTCCGAATCGAAAGACGTGCTGTGGGGCTTCATCGCCCGCTACGCGCCGGGCGCCAGCCCGCAGACCTCGCCGTTCCTCGACCATCTGGTCGGCTACGCCTGCAACTACTATCGCGATTTCCACAAGGCGCAGAAAAAGTTCCGCCTGCCCACGCCAGGGGAACGGCCGCAATTCGAGGATCTGGCGAGAACGCTGCGGGCCCAGGCTCCGGACGCCACCGCCGAGACGATCCAGAACGAGATCTACGAATGCGGCAAGCGGCACAGGCCGCAGTCCGAGCTGCGCCAGTATTTCCAATCGCTTTACGAGGTGCTGCTCGGCACCACGCAAGGCCCGCGCATGGGTGCTTTCTGCAAGCTCTACGGCGTCGAGAACGTCGCGCGCCTGATCGACAGGGCGCTGGCCGGCGAAGACCTGTCGCAGGCGGCATAAGCATGGTTGGCCGCCGTGTTGGACGGGCCTAGGCTTCCTGCTCCGGCATTCAGCCGGGCAGGGAGGGAGCCATGCCAGACAATGCCTATCTGTGTCAGAACTTCCGTCAGTTGCGCGACGCCCAGCATGATATGGGCGATCAGGTGCAAAGACTGATCGACGAGTTGATCGAGTTGCTGCGCTCGCTTTTGGTCGGAGAGTATCTCAGCAAGTTCGAGGATGCGCTTGGCGGCGCCACCATGGCCGAGCGGCTGAAAAACGTCGAAGCGGCGCGCGCAAACCTCATTCACAATCTGCGCCGGCTGCTGAATGCGTTCGGCGCCGCCGGCGCCGCCGGCGCGCCGTCGATCCCTGGCCCAGCCGGGCACTTGCCGCCTACGACAAGCTGATCATGCTGATGCGCGCGCTGATCGTGCTGCGCGGTCTGGAAGATGCCTTCGATACCATGACGCAAGCCTGGTGCGAGGATCGCTAAAACTCTCCTTGCCTGGCCTGGGCAAGCGCGGCGAAACTGGCGTTCGGGAGCGATGACAGCGTAGCGGGCTTTCGCAGCCTGTTGCGGGAAACCCGGAGTCGTTCATGTCGAACAAGGTATGTCTCGTCGTCGGCGCTGGCGATGCGCTGGGCGGCGCCATCGCGCGCCGTTTCGCCCGCGAGGGTTTCATCGCCTGCGTCGTGCGCCGCAATGCCGACAAGCTGCAGCCGCTGGTCGAGGCGATCGCGCGAGAGGGCGGCAAGGCTTTCGCCCATCCCTGCGACGCGCGGCGCGAGGAGCAGGTGGTCGACCTGTTCGACAGGATCGAGCGCGAGCACGGGCCGATCGAGGTTTGCGTCTTCAATGTAGGCGGCAACATCCGCTTCTCGATACTGGAATTCACGGCGAAGAAGTACTTCAAGGTCTGGGAGATGGGCTGTTTCGCCGGTTTCCTGACCGGACGCGAAGCGGCGCGCCGCATGGCGCCGCGCGAGCGGGGCACGATTCTGTTCACCGGCGCCACCGCCGCGCTGCGGGGCGGCAGCGGTTATTCCGGATTCGCCGGCGCCAAGGCCGGCCTGCGCATGCTGGCGCAAAGCATGGCGCGCGAGTTGCAGCCCAGGAACATCCATGTCGCGCATGTCGTCATCGACGGGCCGATCGACACCGAGTTCGTGCGCGGCAACTTTCCCGACTTGGTCAAGAGCCGGCCGACCGACGGTCTGCTGGCGCCCGACGATATCGCCGAGAACTACTGGAACCTGCATTGCCAGAAGCGCTCGGCCTGGACGCACGAGCTCGACCTGCGGCCGTGGGTCGAGCCGTGGTGAGCGACGCAGGCGATGCGCCGGCCGCTGGAACCGGCAAGGCGCGTCGGGCGTTGCGCAAGCTGCGGCCGAAGGGGAAATCCATGAGCAAGTCGATCGAGTTCTTCTTCGACGTCGGCAGTCCCGCCGCCTATCTCGCGCAGACGCAGATTCCGCGCATCATGGGCGAGACCCACGCCACCATCGTCTATCGGCCGATGCTGCTGGGCGGCGTGTTCAAGGCAACCGGCAACGCTTCGCCGCCGGGCATCAAGGGCAAGTATATCCGCCACGACCTCGAACGCTGCGCCCGCCGGCTCGAAGTGCCACTGAACTTCAATCCGTTCTTCCCCATCAACACGCTGCAAATGATGCGCGTCGTCACCGCGGCGCAGGACGAGAACCTGCTGCCGGCCTGTCTGGGCGCCCTCTATCGCGGCATGTGGGTCGACCGGCTCAACATGGGCGAGCGCGAGGTGCTGCTGGGCGCGCTGAAGGCCGGCGGGCTGAACGGGCCGCATCTGCTGGCCCGCGCCGAGGAGCCGGCGATCAAGGAGCGGCTGAAGCAGACCACGGAGGAGGCGGTGGCGCGCGGCGTGTTCGGCGCGCCTACCTTCTTCGTCGATGACGAGATGTTCTGGGGCCAGGACCGCATCGATCAGGTGATCGAGGCGGCGAAACCCTAGCGTCTCGTATCGGGGAAACGATTGCCGTGACCGGCGACCCTCTGGCGGCGCTGCCGGCAATGCAGCGCGAGCCGGTGCATGACGCCCTGCGGTCCGCGTTCGGCACGGCGCGCATCGATGCCATCGCGCCGATGGCCGGCGGGGCGTCCGGCGCCTTCGCCTGGCGCGTCCACATGGGCGGGCGAGCCTATCTGCTGCGCATGGAAGGCGCGCCCAGCCCGCTGCGCAATCCGCACCAGTACGAAGCGATGCGGATTGCCGCCGAGGCTGGCCTCGCGCCGCGCATCCATCACATCGACGAGGCCGCCCGACTCGCCATCATCGATTTCGTACCTGCACGGCCGCTGCACGAGTTCCCGGGAGGGCCCAGCGCGCTGGCGCGGGCGCTCGGCGAAACGCTGCAGCGCCTGCAGGCGACACCGCTGTTCCCCCACTTCGTCGACTATCCCGACATCGTCTCGCGCCTGTTCAGGCATGTTTGTCGCACGGGCCTCTTCGCTGCCGGCGTGCTCGACCCGCATGTCGAGCGGCTTGAGCGCCTTGCCATTGCCTATGCCGACGGAGTCTCCGAAATGGTGTCGAGCCACAACGATCTCATTCCTGCGAACATCCTGTTCGACGGCAAGCGCCTGTGGCTGATTGACTGGGAATCGGCATATCGCAACGATCCGCTGTCGACGTTTCGCCCCTGCTCGATACAGTGGCGCAGGCGCCGGAGTCGGAGGAAGCGCTGCTGGTCGCCTGGCTTGGCCGGCGACCGGACGAGGAGACGCGCGCCCGCCTGGACATCGTGCGCCGTCTCACACGCCTCTACTACGCCGGCGTGTTCTTCAGCGCCTCGGCTGCGGCGAACTGGACGACGGCGGAGACCGATCTGTCGACGCCATCGCTCGCCGAGCTCCGGCGCGCGATCGGCGAAGGTCGGCTAAGGCCCGGCGCGCCGCAGACCAAGCACGTTCTGGGAAAGATGTTTCTCGCCGCCTTCTGTTCGGACGCGCCGCCGCCGGGCTTCGACGCCGCGGTCTGACTACAGCCGGTTCTGGGCGGCGAAAGCCCAGTAGAGTTCGCGCGCCCGCCGGCCGATCGGGCCGGGCTGCATGTCGCGCTCCTCGAAGCGGGTGACCTGCTGCACCTTGCCGTAATTGCCGGTCGAGAAGATCTCGTCCGCCGTCTCCAGTTCCTTGGGCGCCACGATCCGCTCCTCGACCTTGATGCCGTCCTCGCGCAGCAGCTTGATGACGCGCTGGCGGGTGATACCGTTCAGGAAGGCGCCGTTATGCACCGGCGTGATCGCTACCCCGTCCCTGACCATGAACAGGTTGGCTGTGAGGAACTCGGCGACGTTGTCGTCGGCGTCCAGCACCACGCCGTTGCAGAAGCCGCGCGCCTCGACCTCGCGCAGCCCGCGCGCGGAATTGGGATAGAGCGCGGCGCCCTTGAGGTCGGTCGGCGCCATGTCGGGCCGCGGCCGGCGGATCGTGCGCGCCATGGTGGCCGAGAAATTCGGATCGGTCGGCAGCGGCGAGACATAGACGGTCAGGGCGAACTGCGTACTGTCGGGGTCGGGATAGATGAATCCGTCGCGCCCCCAGTACATCGGCCGCACGTAGAGCTCGGCGTCGGGCGGGAAGCGCTTGATCGCCTCGCGCGCCAGGCCGGTGATGGTGTCGGCATCGACCATCGGCTTCAGCCCCATGCGCTCGGCCGAGGTGATCACCCGCTGGCAGTGGCGGTCGAGATCGGGCACGCAGCGGTCGAAGGCGCGGGCGCCGTCGAATACGGTCGAGGCCAGCCACATGGCGTGATCCTTGATGCCGATCACTCGCGGATTGCCCTCGTGCCATTGCCCGTCCCAGAACGTCAGCGTGTCCATGCGCACTCCTCCTGCGGAAGCGTTTCTGATAGCAGAGCCCGCCGGCGAATGCTGCTCAACTTTGCGCGGGCCGCAATGCGCCTGTCGGGGAATGCGACCGCGACAATCGTGACAATCAGCGCGCCAGCGCCTCTTCCGGCACCACGCCATAGGCCGAACGCGGCCTTGCGCCGTGATCCGACAGCCGCGCCATGGACAGCAGCCGCGCCTTAAGCTCGCCCGCCGTCAGCGCCGGCTCGGCCGCAAGCAGCCGCGTCGCCAGGGCGGCGATGCGCGCCGCCGCGAACTCGGCGCCGGCCACTGCCTGCTCGACGTCGTCGAAGTCGCGCACGATGAGCCGTTCGGCCGGGGCCAGGATATCGACGCGCCGCAAGCCCCAGTTCGAGCGTACGGGCTGGCCGAAGCCGTCGGCGGCGCCGACCACCAGCATGTTGGGAAGCTCCAGCGCCGCCGGATACCAGGCGCGATCGTCGATGTCCTCGCCGTCGCGGCCGGCGCTGACGATCGCCAGCAGCCCGGGATGGGCGCGCATCGCGGCGGCGAAGCCCTGCCAGTCCTCCGCCCGCCTGCCGCCGACGCCGACCAGCAGAATGCTGGCCCCGGCATCGGCGGCCAGGGCCACGGCCTGTTCGAGCCGGGCCGGGTCACTGCGCGGGAAGCGCAGGGGAACGAGCCGCAAGGCTGCGGCTTCGTCGAGCAGCGCGTTGGCCACCAGCGTGCCGTGCCGGCCGGGATGGAACGGCGACAGTGCGACATTGGCGTCGAACGGTCGAGCGTCGTCGTCCTCGAAATCGTAGCCGACGATGGCTCCATCGGCGCGCCGCGCCAGTCGTTCGGCGATCTTTGGCCGCAGGTAATTTACGCCGGTATCGAGCAGCGCCACCGTCACGCCGCCGGGATCGACGCCCGGCGGCACGTCGGCATCGAGCGGCAGGCGCGTGCCGGTCGGCTCCAGCTTCTCGTCGAGCAGCGTCACGGCCTCGGGGCTGCCGTCGGCGCGACGGAGCAAAGCGCGGCCCTCCAGCCGCGCGCAATCGCGTTCGGCCCTGGCCTGCAGCGTCGGTTGGGGCGGCAATCCGGGGCCGGCCGGGCGGTCGATCTCGACCACCGCCCGCTGCAGACTGGCGCCGCTGGCCAGCCGGCTGAGCCTGATCGTGCCGCCCTCGCGCAATCCCAGCGTCGCCTGCCAGCCGGCGAGCCCCAGCCCGAGTTCGATCGGCTGGATCTGCGCCTCGCCCGCGGCCTCCTCGCCCGCCGCATCGCGCAGAACGGCGACGGCCATGGTGGCGTCGGCGACCGGGCAGGCGGCCTGCAGCGCCCTCAGGGCGAGTGCGGCGTCGGCGGTTGGCTCCGCCTTGAGCGGACCTGCCCCCGCCATCAGCGCCAACAGGGCCGGAATCGCCAGATACTTCATGCCGTCAGTATGCCCGGTGGATCGTGGCGGCGTCATGATGGCGCTTTCGCCCCCGCCGCCGCTGTGGCAGAAACGCGGGCCATGAGCTCCTCCCTGCGCCTGCTCGACGGGCTGTCCCAAATCGCCGGCGATTACGACGCCTTCATACTCGACCTGTGGGGCGTGCTGCACAACGGCCGCGAACCCTACCCGGGCGCCGTCGACTGCCTGATGCAGATGAAGAAGGCCGGCAAGAAGCGGGTCATCCTGTCCAACGCGCCGCGCCGCATCGAGCCGGTGATCGCCCGCATTACCGAGATCGGCATCCCCCCCGAGGCCTATGACGGGGTCATGACGTCGGGCCAGGATGCCTGGGAGCACCTGCAGCTGCGCGGCCGGCGCGAAGCCATTCCCTTCTACGCCCAGCTCGGCAAGCGCTGCCTGTTCATCGGACCTGACCGGGATCTGGGGCTGCTCGACGGCGTGCCGCACGAGCGCGTCGAGGATCCACGTTCGGCCGATTTCTGCCTGTGCACCGGCATCGTCGAACGCGACCATACGCTCGAGGTCTACGAGCCTACCCTGCTGGCGCTGGCCAAAAGCGGCGTGCCGATGATCTGCGCCAATCCCGACCTCATCGTGCGCAACGGCGATCAGGTCGAGCTCTGCGCCGGCTCGCTGGCCGCCCTCTATGAAGACATGCGCGGCACCGTGCTGTATCACGGCAAGCCCTATCCGGAGATCTACGATCACGTCTTCGCCCTGCTCGGCAATCCCGATCCGCAGCGCACCCTGGCGATCGGCGACAGCCTGCGCACCGACATGGGCGGGGCGCAGACGATCGGCGTCGACGGGTTGCTGGTGATCGACGGTATCCATGCCGAGGAGTTCGGCGTTGTGGGCGAGGCGCCGCCGGACATGGCGCGCGTCGGCGAAGCCTGCAACGAGGAGGGGCTCAGCCCCCGCGCCGCCCTGCGCCGGCTGGTCTGGTAGCCGATCACGAGCGCCTCAGCGCCTTTTGATGGTGGTGGGCTGAACCGCCCCGGCCTAGGCTCGCGAACAAGGACCAGGCGAACGGTCCGCCAGGGAGGGGTCTTGCCAGCGCAGCCGCCAGTTTTCCGTCGTGAATGGGAATGGCATTTCGACGTGCCGCCGGCGCTGATCTGGCCGGTGCTCGCCGATACCGCCCGCTTCAACGAGGCGGCCAGCGGCCCTACCTACAGCCTCGAGGAGATCGCGCGGCCGGACGGCAGCGTCGAGCGTCGCGCCAGGGGCCGCATCGCGGGCATGGACATGGCCTGGGAGGAGCTTCCCTACGAATGGATCGAGGGCCTGGAGTTTCGCCAGACCCGCGAATTCACCAAGGGCCCGTTCCGAAAATTCGGTCCGCGGCTGCGCATCGAGCCGGATGGCGCCGGCAGCAAGGTCACCTACGCGCTGGAGGCGGAACCGGCAACCCTGCTGGGCCGGCTGCTGGGCAACGTCGCCCTAAGCAAGACCGGCGAGATCATCGAACGGCTGGCGCGCGAGGCGGCCCGCTATGTGCGCGGCGAGCGTAACGAAGTCTTCGACTACACCGCGCCCGAGCCGCCGGACGGCGCCCGCCAGCGCGTCGATGCGGCCGTCGCCATGCTCGAGGCGGGGCCCTACGCCCACGGCCTGGCGCGCCGGCTCGGCGACTACGTTCTGACCGCGCAGCAGGTCGATGTCGGACGCATCCGGCCGCTGGCGCTGGCCCGGGCATGGAATGCGCCGCCGCGCCATGTGATCGAGCTCTGCCTCGCCGCCGTCCGCGCCGGTCTGCTCGGCATGCGCTGGGACCTGCTCTGTACGTCGTGCCGCGGCGGCAAGCTGTCGGTGGCGACGCTCGACCAGCTGCCGACCGGCGCCCATTGCCCCTCCTGCAACATCGACTACGAACGCAACTTCGCGCGCAATGTCGAGCTGGTGTTCTTTCCCAACGCCGCCATCCGTCCGATCGGGGGTGGCGGTTTCTGCCTCTCCGGGCCGATGACCACGCCGCATGTCGTGGTGCAGCAGATCGTGGAGCCCAACGAAGTGCGGGCGCTCGACGTCGATCTGCCGGCCGGCTCCTACCGCGCGCGCGCTCTTGTCGGCGTCGCTGCCGTCGACATCGACCACAAGGGCGGCGATTTTCCGACCGTGGTCGCCACCGAAAACGGCTTCGCCCTCGAGGCGCCCGCCAGCCCGGGCCGCGTCAACTTCGCCAACCGGCGCGCGGAACAGACGGTGATGCTGCTGGAAAGCCGCGAATGGGTGGCCGACGCGCTGACTGCCCATCGGGCGACCATGCTGCAGGCCTTCCGCGATCTGTTCGCCCAGGCGGCGCTGCGTCCGGGCGACGAAGCGGGCGTCGATCGCGTCTGTCTGATGTTCTCCGACCTCAAGGGTTCGACCGAACTCTACGAGCGGCTGGGCGATGCCGCGGCCTACAATCTGGTGCGCGAGCACTTCGCCTATCTCGGCGCCATCGTGCGCGACCACAACGGCGCGGTGGTCAAGACCATCGGCGATGCGGTGATGGCAGCCTTCGGCGATCCGGCCGATGCATTGCGCGCGGCGGTCGACATCCAGCGCCGCATCGGCGAGTTCAACGCCGCCCATCGCGCCTCGGGCGGCGCGGCCGAGGCGATCGTCGTCAAGCTCGGCATCCATCGCGGACCCTGCATCGTCGTCAACCTGAACGAGCGGCTCGACTATTTCGGCTCGACCGTCAATCTAGCCGCGCGCCTCGAGGGCGAGAGCCGCGGGGCCGACGTGGTGCTCTCGACCGAGGTTGCCGAGGACCCGCAGGTGGCACGGCTTCTGGGCGACCTGCCGCACCACGAGGACAGCGCCACCTTGCGCGGCTTCGGCCGCGAGGTGCCGTTCAGACGGGTGACCCTCGATCCGGCCTGACTGTTGGCTAAGGCATCCGCCACCGTTCAAAGAAATCCCACATCAGGTCGACGGCGCGGAACGGGTTCTTCGACGGGCCGCTGCGGCGCTCCATGAAGTCCGATCGCTCGCTGCCGGGCCAGTGATGTCCCATGCCCTCGATGACGTAAAACGCCACTTCCGCGCCGTCGCGGCAGGCGGTCCAGCGCGTCAGGCGTACGCCGGCATAGGGGCGGGACTGCGCCTTCGCCGCGCAGCCATCCATCGCAGCCCAGCGCTCCGGGTTCAGCCGCGCCGGCGGGTTGCTGGTGACCTTGTTGCCCCAGGGCAGCCTGACGTCGCCGCCGTCGTAGGGCGCCAGTGGATCGGCGTCGCCCAGCAAATAGAGCACCGGCAGGCCGCGCGGCAGGCTCGCATCGGTCTGGAACAGATAGCCGGCCGCCGGCGCGATGGCGGCGATCTCGCGCGCCATTTCGATGCCGGCGCGCTGGGTCATCGACGAGCCGCTGGAGAAGCCCGCCACGTAGACGCGCTTGCGATCGATGCCGTACTGCCGTTCCGCCATGTCGATGAGGGCGCGCAGCAGGCCGATATCGTCGCTCGCCGTGACGTTGGGCCCGGCGCGGCCGGAGCCGTCGTTCCACACCCGCGGATTGGTCAGGAAGTTCGCCCGCCGGTCGGCGAGAACGGGCGAGGCGTCGGGCGCGATCAGCAGGAAGCGCGCCTCGTCGGCCTTGCGCGTCCACAGATAGGTTTCCGCCGCATGCTCGCCGCTGCCGCCGGCGCCATGCAGCATGATGACCAGCGGCGCGTTGCGCGGCAGCCCGCCCGGCGCATGGATGTAATACCCGCGCTCGGCTTCGCCGAGCCGCAGGCTGCGCTGCTCGCCAGCGACGGCGGTTCCGGTTGCGGCGGCGATTACGGCGATGAGCGCCAGCAGATTTCTGAGCGTCCCCATGCCGGTTCCTACGCAGGGAAACGCCTCGCCATCCCCGATCAGGTTCCGAAATGCAGCTTCAGCGCGTAGCCCGATTCGTCGATGGCGCGCAGGCCCTGCTTGAGGAAGCGCGTCATCGAGAAGAAGCCGTGGATCGTGCCAGGATAGTTGGTGTAGCTGACCTTGACGCCGGCCTGCATCAGACGATCGGCATACGCCTTGCCCTCGTCGCGCAGCGGGTCGAAGCCGGCCGTGATCACCAGCGCCGGCGGCAGCCCGGCGAAATCCTTGGCGAATAGCGGCGAGACGCGCGGGTCGGTGCGGTCGACGCCCTCAGGCGCGTAATGGTCGAAGAACCACTTCATCAGCGCGGTGGTCAGGAAATAGCCGTCGCCCAGGGTGCGCCGCGATTCGCTTTCGGTGCGGTTGTCGGTGGCGGGATAGATCAGCAGCTGGAAAGAGGGCAGCGGCAAGCCGGCCGCCTTCTGCGCCTGGCATACCACGGCGGCAAGATTGCCGCCGGCCGAGTCGCCGCCGACGGCGATGCGCGTCGCCTCGGTGTCGAACTGGCCGGCATTGGCCGCGATGTGGCGGAAGGCGGCGACGGCGTCGTCGACCGGCGCGGGGAAGGGATGCTCGGGCGCCAGCCGGTAGTCGATGGCGATCACCTGGCAACCGCTGACATTGGCGAGCTGGCGGCAGCTCGAATCATGGGTTTCCAGCGTGCCGATCACGAAGCCGCCGCCGTGATAGTAGATCAGGGTCGGCAGCGTCTTCGCCGTGGCGCCCTTGGGCCAGTAGCGGCGATAGCCGATGGCGCCTGCCGGGCCGGGCAGGGAGCCGTCGACGACCTTCGCCACCTCAGGCGCATCGATCTCGCTTTTCTCCGCCAGCCCGTCGGCCTGGGCGCGGGCCGCTTTGGGATCGAGCGTCTCGATCGGCGGCCGCCCGGCTTTCTTCATCAGTTCGAGTACCAGCGCCGCTTCGTCGTCGAGCTTCATCCTTCCCCCTAACTACCGAATTCCATTTGCTTTTTCTCATGCTGCGGCTGCGTTGACACGCTCGAACCGCTAGCACCATACTGCCGAGGAACCCTCAGAAAGATCAAGGTTATGGCCGAATTTCCAAAGAAAACTCTCGCGGATTGGGAGAAACTCGCCGCCAAGGAACTTGGCGACACCCCGATGGACAGCATCACCTGGCAGACCCCGGAAGGCATCGCGGTCAAGCCGCTTTACACGGCGGGCGACCTCGAGAAGCTCGAGACCCTCGGCACCATGCCGGGCTTCGCGCCCTATGTGCGCGGGCCGAAGGCCACCATGTACACCAACCGGCCGTGGACCGTGCGCCAGTACGCCGGCTTCTCCACCGCCGAGGAATCCAACAAGTTCTATCGCGCCAACCTGAAGGCCGGCCAGATGGGCCTGTCGGTGGCGTTCGATCTCGCCACCCATCGCGGCTACGATTCCGACCATCCGCGCGTCGTCGGCGACGTCGGCAAGGCCGGCGTGGCCATCGATTCGGTCGAGGACATGAAGATCCTGTTCGACGGCATCCCGCTCGACAAGATGAGCGTGTCGATGACCATGAACGGTGCGGTGCTGCCGGTGCTGGCGGGATACATCGTCGCCGCCGAAGAACAGGGCGTGCCGCAGGAGAAGCTGGCCGGTACCATCCAGAACGACATTCTCAAGGAGTTCATGGTCCGCAACACCTACATCTTCCCGCCGGAGCCTTCGATGCGGGTGGTGGCCGACATCATCGAGTACACGGCGAAGAACATGCCGAAGTTCAACTCGATATCGATTTCCGGCTACCACATGCAGGAAGCCGGCGCGACTTTGGTGCAGGAGCTGGCGTTCACCCTGGCCGACGGCCTCGAATACGTGCGCGCCGCGCTGGCCAAGGGGCTGAAGGTCGACGAATTCGCGCCGCGCCTGTCGTTCTTCTTCTGCATTGGCATGAATTTCTTCATGGAAGTCGCCAAGCTGCGCGCCGCCCGCTTCCTGTGGGCCGAGCTCATGCAGCAGTTCGAGCCGAAGAACCCCAACAGCCTGGCGCTGCGCACCCACTGCCAGACCTCGGGCGTGTCGCTGACCGAGCGCGATCCCTACAACAACGTGGTGCGCACCGCCTACGAGGCGATGGCCGCGATTCTCGGCGGCACCCAGTCGCTGCATACCAATTCCTTCGACGAGGCGATCGCGCTGCCGACGCCAACCTCGGCCCGCATCGCGCGCAACACGCAGCTCATCCTGCAGCACGAGACCGGCGTGACCAAGGTGGTCGATCCGCTGGCCGGCAGCTACTACGTCGAGAGCCTGACCGCCAGCCTGGTGGCCGAGGCCCGCAAGCTGATCGAGGAAGTCGAATCGATGGGCGGCATGACCAAGGCGGTCGAGGCCGGCATGCCCAAGCTGCGCATCGAGGAGGCCGCCGCGCGCCGCCAGGCGCGAATCGATCGCGGCGAGGAGATCATCGTCGGCGTCAACAAGTTCCAGGCCGACAAGGAGCCGGAGATCGATTTCCTCGACATCGACAACACCCAGGTGCGCGAGGCGCAGGTCACGCGGCTGAAGACGATCAAGAACACGCGCGATCCGGCCAAGGTGAAGGCCGCGCTCGACGCCCTGACGAAGGCGGCGGCGGACGGCACCGGCAACCTGCTGGCGCTCAGCGTCGAGGCGACGCGGGCGCGCGCCACGGTCGGCGAAATCTCCGATGCGCTGGAGAAGGTGTTCACGCGCCACCAGGCGACCATCCGGTCGATCGCCGGCGTCTACGGCCAGGGCTTCGAGGGCGACGAGGGCTTCCGCAAGGCGCAGGATCTGGTTGCGGCATTTGCGGAGAGCGAGGGACGTCGCCCGCGCATGCTGGTGGTCAAGATGGGCCAGGACGGGCATGACCGCGGCGCCAAGGTGATCGCCACCGCTTTCGCCGATATCGGCTTCGACGTCGATATCGGGCCGCTGTTCCAGACGCCGGAAGAGGCCGCGCGCCAGGCGATCGAGAACGACGTGCACGTCATCGGCGTGTCCTCGCAGGCCGCCGGCCACAAGACGCTGGTGCCTGAACTCATCGAGCACGTCCGCCGCATGGGCGGCAACGACATCCAGATCGTGTGCGGCGGCGTCATCCCGCCGCAGGACTACGAATTCCTGCGCAAGGCCGGCGTGGCGGCGATCTACGGACCGGGGACCAACATCCCGGCGGCGGCGGCGGAGATCCTGGCGCTGCTGCGACAGAAGAAGGCTGCTGCATAGCGACAGCGGCCGAACCCTTGGGGGAGGGGGAGGCGATGGACAATCGGCGGGCAATGTGGACCAGGCTGCTGTGGAGCGCGCTGGCGCTGGTCAGCGTCGGCTGGATGGTCGCCTACTTCCTCTACATCGAGCGCGCCATCGGCTGGCACAACGCCGCCGCCGCCCTGCTGCCGCACGAAATGGCGATGCTGGTTCTGGGGCTGGTCGTGCCGCCTTTGCTGCTGGTCACGCTGATCGCCGCCTTCCGTGGCCAGATGCAGGTGCATTTGCGCGAGGAGGCGGTCGAGCGCCTGCCCCTGGCGCTGCAGGAGGCGCGGGAGCACGCCGAGGCGACCACCAACCGGCTGATCGCCGACGTCGAAAAGCGTTCCGACGCGCTGGGCGACAGGTTGGCGGCGGCCGGCAATCGCATCGACGCCATCTCGGAGCGGCTTTCGGTTCAGGCTGACGAGCTGCAGCGCTTCTCCGAGCTGGTCGACAAGCTGACGCACGAGCGCATGGCGTTCGACGCCACCGTGGCGCCGCGCATGGCCGATCTCGGCGATCTCGAGCACAAGACGGTCGAGTTGCGCAATCTGGTCGAGCAGGCCGTCAACATCTCGCGGATGACGATCGCCGGCCTCAGCGAGGCCAGCGCCGGCATGTCGGGCGCGCTCAACGAGGCGGTCGAGGAATCGCGGCGGCAGATCGAGGCGGTGGCGGGCGAGCTGAAAACGGCGGTGGCGGCGGAGATCTCCGCTGTCAACGCCCTGCCGCAGGAGATGGCCGAGAAGCTGGCGGCGTCGGGCGCCGAGGTGCGCGAGCGCATCCGGGGCGAGCTGAGCGGCTTCGACGAGGCGGTGGCGCAGGCCATAGAGCGCACCGGCTCGGCCGGCGAACGCCTGCGCGGCGCGCTTGGCGAGGAGGTTGGCGCCCTCGACCGCGCCATGGACGGCGCGCTGGCCAAGGCAGGTTCGGCCGGCGACAGTCTGCGCCAGACCTTCGCCGATGCCATGGGCCGGCTCGAGGAGGAGACCGCCGCCCGCCTGCGCGCGCTGGAAGCACGGCTCGAGGAGCTGGGCGGCGCCTTCGAGGCGCGTCTGCAGTCGTTCAACGGCAATGCCGATACGCTGGTCGGCAAGGTCTCGGGCATTTCCGGCGAGTTCGACCGCCATACCAGGGCGATCAGCGACGTCGCCGAAACCGCAGCGCAGCGCGCCGCGGCGCTGGGCGAGGCCTTCAACAAGCAGACCATCGGTCTGTCGGGCGCGGCGACGCGGGCGGAGGCCGCCGCCTCGGCGGTGCGCGACGTGCTGCAGCGCGAGACCGCCGCGCTCGACCAGGCGCTGGGCGAGGCCGGCAAGCGCATCGACGGCATCAACGAGCGCATGCACGAGCGCATCCGCCTGCTCAACGCCGCGGCCGAGACGGCCGGCAGCAAGGTGGCGGGCGCCGGCGAGCTTTTCCGCCGCGAGGTCGCCGCACTGGCCAGCGAGCAGCAGAGGACGCTGGAGCGCTTCGCCGAAATGAGCGGCACGCTGAAGACCCAGGGCGAGATGCTTGCCGGCCGCGGCGAGAACGTCCGCGCCACCGTGGGCGAACTGGCGGCCGACATCGCCAGGCTCGACGCCACCCTCTCCAGCCGCAGCGGCGGCATCGCCGAAGCGGCCGACGCGGTGCTGGGGCGCATCGAAAAGCTCAACACGACGCTCAACGACCATACCCGGCATCTGACCGATGCCGCCTCGGTGGCGATGGAGCGGTCGGAGGCGGTCGCCGAGACGCTGCGCGACCAGTCCGATTCGATGCAGCGCGCCATCGAGACGCTGATCGACAAGGCGCCGGCGCTGGGTGCGCTGCTGCAGCAGCAGACCCAGACGCTGATCGACAACACCGACCAGGCGGTCAACCGCATCGGCGAGATCGCCGACCTGTTCGGCGCGCAGAAGGAGGCGATGGACGAGGGGCTGAACGATGCGCTCAACGGGCTGAAGGAGCTGGGCGATTCGATCACCAAGGAGATGGCGCAGCTTTCCACCGCCTCCGACGACACCGCCCAGCGCATGACCGAAGTCGGCGACGCCTTCGCCGCGCGCGCGCGTCAGATCAATCTCGCGGTCGAGACCGCCGCCAGCCAGACGGACCAGGCCGGCGTGGCGCTGGCGCAGCGCGTCGAGAAATGGGTCGGCGAGCAGCGCGCCACGCTGGACGCGGCCAACCAGGCGGTCGAGCGCATGCGCGAGCAGGCCGAGGCGCTGCGCGAGGCGGCGCGGCTGGCGGTCGAGAATGCCGAGCAGATTCGGGCCGCCGAGTTCGAGGCGCGGCGCGACGGTTTCCTGCGTTCGGCCAGCGAGGTCATGGGCCAGCTCAACGCCGCCTCGGTCGATATGAGCCGGTTGCTGCAGGACGGCATCCCGGCGGACGCGTGGGCGAAGTATCGCGCCGGCGATCGCGGCTTCTTCGCCCGCCGGCTGCTGAAGATCAGGGATGATGGCGCCCTGCCCATCCTGCGCGCCAAGTACCAGCAGGATGGCGAGTTCCGCGCCCATGTCGACCGCTTCGTGCGCCAGTTCGAGAAGCTCGAGGAAAAGGCGCTGGAGATCGATTCGGAGAAGCTGCTGCACCAGGCGCTGGTCACCGCCGATGTCGGCAAGCTCTACATCCTGCTCGCCGAGGCGATCGGCCGGCGCAGCTGAACGGCGGGGCTACTTGGCCAGCGCCGCCCGCTCGCCTTCCGACAGCGGGCGGCTGTCGGCCTTGCGCAGATGCCCGACTGCGGCGCCGTAGCTGGTGTCGACTTCCACCCGCACCGGATAGAGCCTCCCGGTATCGTCGATGCGGCCGAGCCATAGCTTGGCGGGCTTGTCGTAATCCTCTTCCGGGTCGGTGTCCGGCTTGTAGCCCGCCACCTTGCGCAGGCGCACCTCGCACACCACCGCATCCCCGCGCAGCGTAAACCCGTCGGTTTCCAGCTTCTCGCTGCCGAGCCGGCGCATGTCGAGATCGAAGCGCGTGCGTCCGTCGTAGATCGGCAGCGGCGCGTTGCACGGGTCGTTGCGCCCCAGCACCGCGACGATCGCCGCCATCAGCGGATCCCACGCCCCGGCGCGGTCGGCGCGCTCGACCTCGCGGCCGGGCTTGGGCGTGAATGGCGGGTTCTCGGCCACCACCAGGGTACCGTCGGGCATGTAGGAGGCGCGGACCCCGCGGGCCTCGTCGCCCGAATTGATCTGCATCACCGAGCCGTCGGGCAGCACGCGCCCGTCGACAATCCTGCCGCGCGAGACATGCACGGCGCGGTAGAGCTTCGACAGGGCGGCGACGATGCCGGTCTTGGCGACTTTCGCTTCGGCCATGAAGCGGTCGCCCAGAATGTCGACCGAGGCGTCGGCCTTGAGCGCATGCAGCCCGCCGACATGGACCTCGTAGCTCAGCGCCACACGGCGGTCCTCCGCCGCGACGGCGCACGCCGGTAGCCCCGCCGCCGCCAACATGACGGCGGCCAGCGCACAACCCACAGGTCGGACTACGGCCTTGGCGTCCATTAAAACGACTCTACGGGGGAGAATATGGCGACAACAAGCCGAGACTTGTCCCCCGTCCGCGCCGCCGCCACGGCGTCGGGCTGCCGTCCTTGCCCCTTTGCCCGCCTCTCTCTATATGCTGCGCTTCATGTCCTCGTCGCCCTCCCAAATCTCGTCCAAACCCCGCTCCGCCTCCTGGCGCACCGTCGCCGCCCTGCTGCCCTATCTCTGGCCGCGCGGCGCCGCCGACCTGAAACTGCGGGTGGTCATCGCCATGGTGCTGCTGGTGTTGGCCAAGCTCGCCAACGTCGTGGTGCCGGTGTTCTACAAGCAGGCGGTCGACGCGCTGACGCCGGGCCAGGCGGTCGCGGCGGCGCTGTCGGTCCCGGTGCTGCTGATCGTCGGCTATGGCGTGGCGCGGGCGCTGGCGCTGGCCTTCGGCGAACTGCGCGACGCCGTCTTCGCCCGCGTGGCGCAGCGCGCCATCCGCCAGGTGGCGCTGAAGACCTTCCGCCATCTGCACGCCCTGTCGCTGCGCTTCCATCTCGAACGCCAGACCGGCGGTCTGTCGCGCTCGATCGAGCGCGGCACCGCCGGTATCGAGTTCCTGCTGACCTTCAGCCTCTTCAACATCGTGCCGACCATCGTCGAGATGGCGCTGGTCACGGTCATTCTCTGGGGACTCTACGACTTCACCTTCGCCCTGGTCATCCTGGTGACGATCGTCGTCTACATCGCAATGACGCTCGCCATCACCGAGTGGCGCACCAAATACGTGCGGCAGATGAACGACACCGACGCCGAGGCCAACACCAAGGCGATCGATTCGCTGCTCAACTTCGAGACTGTCAAGTACTTCGGCAACGAGGAGCACGAGGCCGGGCGCTTCGACCGGTCGCGCCAGCGCTACGAGCGCGCCGCCATCCGCTCCAAGGCGACGCTGTCGACGCTCAACATCGC
>JBFWZG010000021.1:31314-33670 GCA_050185515.1 Reyranellaceae bacterium | reverse complement strand
GCTGCCGCGCCAGATCGTCGAACCATTCCCGGCCTTCGCGCAGGGCGATATCGACCGTCCAGATCTCGGCCGCGCCGTCGGGCACGAGCCAGCGGGCGAAATCCTGCACCAGCACGATCAGGTCCCGATCCGGATGCTCGTCCCGCAGGCGCGGCAGATCGAACAGCTTCTGCAGGCAATGGCCGAACATCAGGTCGATGGCGTTGACCAGCAGCGGCCGGCGGGGCTCACGGAACCGCTCGCGCCTGATCCGCACCGGCCGCTCGCGGCGTCCGCCCCAGGCCGACGCCAGGTTGGTTGCGTACCAGCGGTTCGATTCGTTCGAATGAACCTCGCCGGTCGCCGGGTCGAGCACCAGTCCGCTGCCGGCCGCATAGCCGATCGGGTAATGCGCCAGTAGCTGCCGGCCGCAGGTCGGGCATGTCGTTTCGAACAGCGCATAGGTGCCGGGGATGACCGCCTGGCCCTGCGGCAGCCTCGTGCCGGCGCAGAACGGGCACCAGACGGGGTCGCCCGACAGCCGTTCCAGTACCGTCATGGGCGCCCGCGCGCCGAGGCAGGCCGTGCTACTTCAATTCGACGCCGGCCAGCTTGCCTTCGAGGAACTTGTTTGGCCGCAGGAACATCGCCAGCACCAGCGCGCCGTTGGGGGCGCGGGCGATGTGCCGGTTGCCGCGCGGACGCCAGACGAAATTGCCTTCGGTCACCTCGCCCTCGTCGTCGACGATGCTTCCCGACAGCACATAGGTCTGCTCGATCTCGACATGCTCGTGCAGCGGCAGCTCGGTGCCCGGCGCCCAGCGGAACAGCGCCGTCAGCAGGCCGGTCTTTTCGTCCTGCAGCAGGATCTTCATGTCGATGCCCGGCGTCGGGGTCGGCTTCCACGGCAGCGCATCGACATCGACGAAGCGCGAGGCGAGATCGTGCAACTCTCTTTCGCGCGGCATATGCGAGGTCGCTGTCAGCATGGGGCGTCTCCTGTCGCTGCGCCGCCAGCATTCCGCAGGCGGCGTCTGCTTGACAAATAAACTAACGCTTGTTTGTTTCTTTTTCCAGACCGGCCATCCCGCCGGCGCGAAAGGATTTCCATGACCGATCGGCCCGCGCCCGTCACCGCCCAGGAAAAGCTCGACGATTTCCGCCGTCGCCGCGACGCCGCCCTGCTGGGCGGTTCGGAGAAGGCGCGCGAGAAGCATGTCGCCCAGGGCAAGATGCTGGTGCGCGAGCGGCTCAAGCTGCTGTTCGACGAAGGTGTCTCTTTCGAGGACGGGCTGCTGGCCGGCGCCGAGCGCAACCTGCCGGGCGACGCAGTGGTCTGCGTCTACGGCAAGGTGCATGGCCGCGACGTGGCGGTGATCGCCAACGACATGACGGTCAAGGCCGGCACCTGGGGCTACCAGACCTTCCTCAAGATCACCCGCACCCAGCAGGTCGCGGCCGAGGCCGGCATTCCCATCGTCTATCTGGTCGATTCGGCCGGCGCGCGCATCGACGAGCAGAAATCCTGCTACCTGCACCGCACCGCCTGGGGCAACATTTTCCGCAACCAGGTGCTCTATTCCGGCGTCGTGCCGCAGCTTTGCCTGATGTTCGGCCCGTCGCCGGCCGGCTCGGCCTACGTGCCGGCACTGTGCGACCTGACGATCATGGTCGACCAGAAGGCCACCGCCTATCTCGGCTCGCCGCGTCTGGCCGAGGCCGCGATCGGCGAGAAGGTGACGGAAGAGGAGATGGGCGGCGCAAAGATGCACTGTCAGGTCTCCGGCCTCGGCGACATGCTGGTCAAGACCGACGAGGAGGCGATCCAGCGCGGCCGCGACTATCTGGGGTTCTTTCCGTCGAACTGGCAGGACATGCCGCCGCTGCGCGACAGCGTTGTGCCCTCATCCGACAAGGCGATTGTCGACATCGTCCCGGCCGACCAGAACCGCGCCTTCGACATGCACAAGCTGATCGACAGTCTGGTCGATGGCGGCTCGTGGTTTCCGGTCAAGCACCTGTTCGCGCGCGAGATCGTCACCGGCCTGGCGCGGCTGGGCGGCCGGCCGGTCGGTATCGTCGCCAACAATTCGCTGCACAAGGGCGGCGTGCTGTTCAACGATTCCTCCGACAAGGCCGCCCGCTTCATCTGGCAGTGCAACGCTTTCAACATCCCGCTGCTCTTCCTGCAGGACATCTCCGGCTACATGATCGGCAGCGCCGTCGAGAAGGCCGGCATCATCCGCCACGGCGCCAAGCTGCTCTCGGCGGTGTGCGAAAGCACCGTGCCGCGCATCGCCGTCATGGTGCGCAAAGCCTATGGCGGCGGTTTCCTCGCCATGTCCGGCGCGCCCACCGCGCCCGACGCCGCCATCGC
>JBFWZG010000021.1:29164-31214 GCA_050185515.1 Reyranellaceae bacterium | reverse complement strand
GTGCGCCTGCTGGTGCCGATCACCGCGCCAAAGGACGCCCGGCCCGGCGACACGCTGCGCCTGGAAGCCAACGCGCGCTGGCTGGTCTGCGAGGAGATCTGCATTCCCGAGGAGGGCGTGCTGACGCTCGACGTGCCTGTCGGTCCGGCGACGACGATCGACGACAGCCGTCGCGCGGCTTTTGCCTCGGCCCGTGCCGCCCTGCCGAAGCCCAGCCCGTTCAAGGCGGCTACCGCCACGCCATCCTCGCCGCAGGCCGCCACGCCGTTACTCATCGAAATGCCGGCGAACATGGCCGCCACGGTTGCGGAAGCCTATTTCTTCGCCGAACGCATCGATACGGTCGTCCATTCTGCGCCGCAGAAATTCGTCGCGGGGGAGAAGGGGCTGGTGCTCAGCCTGCCGACCGGACCGTTGCCGCTGAAACCGGGCGAGAACCTGTCGGGCATCCTGCGCCTGATCGAGAAGTCGGAAGCGGGCGGCCAGACGCTGCATTTCGCCGTCACCGCCAGGCCGGATGCCACTTTGCTCGCGGCCGCAGCCGGTGGCGGCATGGCGGCGGCGCAGGGTGGCGGCGGCTCGGGTGTGGGCATTCTGGAAGCCATGGGGCTGGCCCTGCTGGGCGGGCTGCTGCTGAACCTGATGCCCTGCGTATTCCCGATCCTGTCGATGAAGGCGCTGGGGCTGGTGCATGCGGCGGCGGGCGCACGGCGCACGGCGCGGGTGCATGGTCTGCTCTATGCCGGCGGCGTGCTGCTGAGCTTCCTGCTGGTCGCCGGCATACTGCTGGCGCTGCGGGCGGCGGGCGAGAGCATCGGCTGGGGCTTCCAGCTGCAAACCTCGTGGTTCGTGCTGCTGCTGGCCTATCTGATGTTCGCCATCGGCCTCAATCTCGCCGGCTTCTTCGCCTTCGGCGGCGGCCGGCTGGCGGGCATCGGCGATTCGCTGGCCAGCCGTTCGGGCGGCACCGGCGCCTTCTTCACCGGCGTGCTGGCCGTGGTGGTGGCCACGCCCTGCACCGCGCCGTTCATGGGCGTGGCGCTGGGCTTCGCGCTGGCCCAGCCCGCCACGGTGGCGCTGGCCATCTTCCTGGCGCTGGGGCTGGGCATGGCGCTGCCCTTCCTGCTGCTGTCGATCTTCCCCGGCCTGCTGCGCGTTCTGCCCCGGCCCGGCCCGTGGATGGAGCGCTTCCGCCAGTTCCTGGCTTTCCCGATGTTCGCCACCGCCGCCTGGCTGGTCTGGGTGCTGGCGCAGCAGAGCGGCCCGACCGGTCTGGCGCTGGCGCTGGCCGGCATGGTGCTGATCGGCTTCGCGGTCTGGCTGGCGCGGCAGGTCACGGGTGCGAAGCGCAGCTGGGGCCGCATCGCCTATGGCGCCCTGGCCGGTCTGGCGCTGGTCGCAGCGCTGGCCACCGTGCCGGTGATCGGCTCGCCGGTGGTCGCCGCGACGGCGCCGGCGGCGAATGACGGCGGCGTTTCGGACGCCGACTGGCAGACCTGGAGCCCCGACCGCTTCGAGGCGCTGCGGGCCGAGGGCAAGCCGGTCTTCGTCAATTTCACCGCCGCCTGGTGCATCACCTGCCTCGTCAACGAGCGCACGGCGCTGTCGAGCGAGGCGGTGAGGAACAAGTTCGCCGACGCCGGTGTCGTCAGGTTGAAGGCCGATTGGACCAAACGCGATCCGGCCATCACCGCGGCGCTGGCGAAGTTCGGCCGGTCGGGCGTGCCGCTTTACGTGCTCTACCCGGCCGATGCGGCGAAACCGCCGATCGTGCTGCCGCAGATTCTCACCGAGGCCGGCGTCATCGCCGAACTCGACAGGTTCTAGACGTTCGTTCGACAAGCAGTAACAGGAGAGCGATCATGCGCAAACGCAGTTTACTCAAGGCCGGCGTCGTGGCGATGGCGCTGGCCGGCGCCACGATGTTCCTGGCCGGCGCCGGCGCCACGACCTCCGGCCCGCAGGTCGGCGCGCCGGCGCCCGCCTTCACCGCCAAGGACAGCAACGGCAAGACGGTCAGCCTGGCCGATTTCAAGGGCAAGACCGTGGT
>JBFWZG010000021.1:0-29064 GCA_050185515.1 Reyranellaceae bacterium | reverse complement strand
TGTTCCTGGCCGGCGCCGGCGCCACGACCTCCGGCCCGCAGGTCGGCGCGCCGGCGCCCGCCTTCACCGCCAAGGACAGCAACGGCAAGACGGTCAGCCTGGCCGATTTCAAGGGCAAGACCGTGGTCCTGGAATGGACCAACAACGGCTGCCCCTTCGTGCGCAAGCATTACGGCTCGGGCAACATGCAGAAGCTGCAGGCCGAGGCAACCTCCGACGGCGTCGTGTGGCTGTCCATCGCCTCCTCGCCGCCGGGCTACCAGGGCCATGTCGACGGGAAGCAGGCCAACGAGGTGGTCGCCAGCACCGGCGCCAAGCCCACCGCCGTGGTGCTCGACCATGACAGCACCATCGCCAAGGCCTACCAGGCGCGCGTGACGCCGCACATGTACGTGGTCGACGCCAAGGGGACGCTGGTCTACATGGGCGGTATCGACGACAAGCCGACCGCCGACCCCGCCGACATTCCCGGCGCCAGGAACTACGTGCGCGCGGCGCTGAACGACATCAAGGCGGGCAAGCCAGTCTCCGAGGCCACCACCCGCGCCTATGGCTGCACGGTGCACTACGCCAGCTGATCGTTCGCCGTTTCGGCAACGGAGAAGGGCGGCTCGCGGGCCGCCCTTTTTCATGCAAGCAGTTCCAGCCGCATCATGGTCTCGTCGTAATAGACGTCGCGAACCTTGAGCGCGCGCGGCTCGCGGCCGTACTCGACGAAGCCGTGCCGCCGGTAGAGGCGCTGGGCCGGCTCGTTGTGTGTGCCGACCGCCAGCAGCACGCTCTCGACTTCGGTCCTCGCATGGCCGATCGCCGCGCCGACGAGCGCGTCCGCCGCGCCGCTGCCGCGCGCCGCATCCCGCACATACATGCCCCAGAGGAGTCCCTTGTGGCTTTCCTTGCCCTGCAGGCGGGCGAAGCCGGCGATGCCCAGCAGCGCCGCATCGCGCCACGCGCCGAATACGGCATCGCGGCTCAGCGAATCGGCGAAGCTCTCCGGCGCCTGCCGGCGCTCGTCCTCATAGGCGCCGCCGAAAGCGTCGGGCCGCGTGCGCAGCGCCTCGAGCCTGATCTCGCGATAGGCTGATGAGTCCGCGGCGAGAAGGCGCCGAATCTCGATCGATCCCGCCATCCGCCTCTCACCGTCCGCCATAGCCGACCAGCCGGAAGGCGAAATCGGTATAGAGGTCGATCAGCCTGCCCTGGCTCAGCCTTCCGCGCGGGTCGTACCAGGTGCAGACGCCGGTCAGCATGGCGATCAGCGCGAAGGCGGCGACGCGGGCGTCGGGGACGCCGAACATCTCCGCCTTCATGCCGCGCTCGATGATCGCCTGCAGCTGGTCCTCGTAGCGTCCGCGCAATCCGGTCACCGTCTTGAAGCCCTGCCGCGTCAGGCTGCGCAGCTCCATGTTGCCGATGAACACCTCGTCCTTGCGCGCGGTGTGGAAGCGGATATGCAGCGCCACGAAGGCGCGCAGCTGCGCCACCGGATCGTCGTCGGCCGCGAGGGCCGCGTCGAGCTCGGTCAGCAGGTCCTGCATGATCTCGGTCAGCAGCCGGGCGAGGAACTCCTGCTTCGAGCCGAAATGGTTGTAGAGCGAGCCGGCCTGTACGCCGACCTCGCGCGCCAGCAGGCGCAGCGACGCCGCCTCGTAGCCGTGATCGGCGATCAGCCGGATGCCGGCGGCGCGGATGGCGCGCCATGTCTGGTCGCGGGTCGAGCCGGCGCGGCGCATGCGCTCAGACTCAGACGCAGAGATAGCCGCCGTCGACCGGCAGGATGGCGCCGGTGACGTAGCTGGAGAGGTCGGAGGCCAGGAACACGGTCGGCCCGACCAGTTCCTCGGGCTGGCCGACGCGGCCCATCGGGATATGCGGCAGGATATGCGCCATGACCTGCGGCCGGTCGCGGATCGCCGCCGTCATCGGCGTCGCCATGACGCCGGGCGCGATGGCGTTGACCCGCACCCCGTCGCGCGCCAGTTCGACCGCCAGCACCTTGGTGAGCTGCTTCACCGCGCCCTTGGCGGCGTTGTAGGCGACCGAGTTGGCGATGGCCACGAAGCTCTGGATCGAGGCGATGTTGATGACGCTGCCTTTGGTGCGCTTGAGCGGTTCGAGGAAAGCGCGGGTGACGTTGAACGGGCCGTCGGCGTTGATCCGCATGGTGCGGTCCCAGTGCTGCTTGACCCGTTCGGCGTCGTTGATCGAATCGCGCAGCAATATGCCGGCATTGTTGACCAGCACCGAGAGATCGCCGGCGTCCTTCGCGACCTGGGCGGCAATGCGCTGGCAGGCATCGTCGTCGCTGACGTCGAGGGCATAGGCCCAGGACTTCCGCCCCCGGGCGGCGATGTCCGCGGCGACCGTTTTGCAGCCCTCCAGATTGACGTCGGTGGCGATCACGTCGGCGCCGGCCTCGGCCAGGCCCAGCGCGATCGCCCGGCCGTTGCCCTGGGCCGCGCCGGTCACCAAGGCGGTCTTCCCTGCCAGCAGCGCCATGGCCGCCTCCCTGCATTGAAAACTAACGTTTGTTCATTTAGCGTCATTTTCGCAAGCCCGCCAGCGCCTTAGAGCGTGGGGGCGGAACGGAGAGACAGATGCAGGCGCGCTTGAGCGAAGAACGGCAGATGATGGTCGAGGCGCTTTCCGGCACGATCCGCCGCGTCTCGCCACAGGATCGGGTGCAGGCGCTGGACAACGCCAAGATCTTCGACGCCGACCTGCATCGGGCGCTGGGGGAGATCGGCATTCTCGGCCTGGGTGTGCCAGAGGAGGAGGGCGGTTCGGGCGGCGGCGCAACCGAGCAGATGCTGGCGCTGGAAACCCTGGGCAATCTCGCCACCTCGATGGCCGTTTTCACCGTGGTGCAGTTCATGGCGACACGCCTGCTGCGCGAATACGGCTCGCCGGACCAGAAGGCGCGGTGGCTCGCCCCGCTTTGCCGCGGCGAGATCAGATGCTCCTTCAGCCTCACCGAAGCCGGCGGCGGCACTGACGTGTTGAGCGCCATGCGCACGCGCGCCCGCAAGACCGGCGAGGGCTGGACATTGTCGGGCGAGAAGATGTGGATCAGCGGCGCGACCCAGGCAGATCTGGTGATCGCAGTCGCCCGCACCGCCGACCATCGCAGCCGCGGCATTACGCTGTTCCTGGTGCCCACAAATGCGAAAGGATTCTCGGCCACCGCCATCGATACGGTGGCGATCAACGGCTACGACACCTGCGCCGTCTCCTTCGACCAGGTTTCGCTGCCGGGCGATGCCGTGCTGGGCCACGTCGACGAAGGCTTCTCGCATGTCGTCGCGACCTTGAACGGCGAGCGGCTGAATTGCGCCGGCGTGGCGACGGGCATCGCCCGCGGCGCCTGGCAGGCGGCGCTGGAGTATTCGCGCCAGCGCCAGGCCTTCGGCAAGAGCATCGGCCAGTTCCAGGCGCTGCAGCACCGGCTGGTGCAGGCCGGCATCGCCATCGAGGCGGGCTGGCTGCTGGCGTTGCGGGCAGCCGAGGAGGACGAGGCGGGCCGGCCGGCGGACATCGCCGCCTCGATGGCGAAATACGCCGCTTCGCAGGCGGCTCTGCAGGCGACGCACGTCGGCATGGAGATCATGGGCGGCGCCGGCTTCGATCTGCGCTCGCCGATGCAGCGCTGGTTCCGCGACGCCAGGCTTTACGTCTTCGCGCCCCATACCAACGACATGTCGCTGAACTATCTGGGCGAACGCTGGCTCGGCCTGCCGCGCTCGTTCTGATACCCGCCGCGGTTGCTGCCGCCCCGCCGCGCTTTTATCCTGCGGTCGTGGGGAGAACTGCATGAGCCTTGTCGATACCGTCGCGCGGCAGTTCGCCGATCTCAGCGCGGCCGAGCGCGCGCTGCTCGACGATCTCGGCCGCGATGACCGCCCCGCCGGCCCAATCCGGCCGGCCGGACCGCAAACCGAAGCGCGCGGGCCGGTTCTGGCGGCCGCCTTGCTGGCGCTGGAGCAGGACGGCCGGCGTGGTCGGTCGGTGCATCTGGACGGGTGGCGCATCGACGGGTCGCTGGCGCTCGACGATCTGGAACTGCGCCGCCGCGTGGTTTTCGACGGCTGCGAGTTCGCCGCGCCGTTCAGCGCCGACTGCGCGCATCTGGCGGGGCTCGAGTTCCGCAATTGCACGCTGGCCGCCGGTCTGTCGGCGCGCGAGGCGCGGGTCGAGGCCGACCTGGCGCTGCTCGCCTGCAAGGTGACCGGCGCGGTGGCGTTGGAATCGATCCGCATCGACGGCGATTTCGACTGCCGCCGCACGGTTCTGCGGCAGGGGGCAGCGCCGACGGTCGAGACGGGGGACGACGAGGGCAACAAACGGCGCGAGCAGTATCGCCGCGACGAGCTCGTCAACCTGGTCGGCGCCCATGTCGCCGGCCGGGTCCGGTTCGACAATATCAGCTGCGACGGCCGGCTGCGGCTGACCAACATCCGCGTGGGCGGCGACGTCGACTGCTGGAACGCGGGCTTCGTCGCCAATGGCGACGAGGAGAACGGCCTGATCCTGACCAACGCGGCGGTCGAGGAGAAGATCATCATCACCAAGCTGAAAGTGACGCCGCGCACCGTGCTGAAGTTCGACTATTCGCGCGCCCGCCAGTTCCAGGGGGATGCCGACGAGGAATCCTGGCCGCAGACCGGCCGGCTCGGGCTGGAAGGCTTCAGCTTCGACTTCGTCGCCTTCATGGCGCGGCGGCAGACGCCGGATCGGCCCGACAACAAGGTGATCAGCGCCGAAGTGGCGATCGCCTGGCTGGAGCGGCTGGGGCCGCTGTTCCACCGCCAGCCCTACATGCAGATCGCCCGTGTGTTCCGCGACCAGGGCTATCTCAACGAATCGATCGAGGTGCTGATCGCCCAGGAGGAGGGCGACCGGCGCCGCCGCACCGAGCGCCTCCTGCTGCGCTTGCGCGATGGCGGCGAGGCCAGGCGAACGGCTGCCGTTCTTGCCAGCGCGACGCTGGCTGTGGCCCGCTGCCTCAACCCGTGGCGTTACATGCGCTACGGTTACCGGCCGCTCAACGCCGTCTACGTGCTGGCGGCGCTCTTTGTGATCGGCGCCGTGCTGTTCGGCGAAGGCCACAGCCGCTCGCTGATCGTGCCGGCGCGCGACAGCGTCTATCTCAGCGATCGCTACGATCCGGCGATCGGCATCAAGGATCCGGTGGTCTATCCCGAATTCAACCCCTGGCTCTATTCGCTCGATACGCTGGTGCCGGTGTTCCAGCTCGGCCAGGAGGAGCACTGGCAGCCCAACGCCCGCACCGATTTCTCCGGCGCCATCATGACGCCCGACGCGCCCGATCCGTGGCACGAGCGGCCGTTCCGCGCCGGCGCGCTGCTGTCGGGCTATCTCTACTTCTTCCACATCCCGATGGGCTGGCTGTTCTCGGTGCTGTTCTTCGCCGGCATCAGCCGCCGGTTGCAGGTGGGATGAGGCGGTCCGCGCCACGGAAGGCGCTGGCGATTGCCGAGGTTGCCTTTGCCGCCGGTCCGTCGCAGATTGGCGGCCTGAACGTTCGTTTACCGGAGATCGTGGAATGGCGGCGCGCGGCGCGGAATTCATCGGCACCATGCCGGTGCAGGAAAAGCACCGGTTCGACGAGGCGAAGCTGCAGGACTTCATGCAGGCCAACGTCGAGGGCTTCAAGCCGCCCCTGAAGGTCGAGCAGTTCCGTGGCGGCCAGTCCAACCCGACCTACAAGCTGACCGACGGCAACGGCACCGAATACGTGCTGCGGCGCAAGCCGCCCGGCAAGCTGCTGCCGTCGGCGCACGCCGTCGATCGCGAGTTCCGCGTCATCTCCGCGCTCTATCCGACCAGGGTGCCGGTGGCGCGGCCCTATGCGCTGTGCGAGCACGATCAGGTGATCGGCACGTGGTTCTACATCATGGCCTTCGTCGACGGCCGGGTGCTGTGGGATCCGACTCTGCCCAACGTGCCCAAGGCGGAGCGGGCCCGGGTCTACGAGGCGGAGATCGACGTCATCGCCGATCTGCACAACGTCGACTACAAGGCGGTCGGGCTCGAGGATTACGGCCGGCCCGGCAACTACGTGGCGCGCCAGCTGTCGCGCTGGGGCAAGCAGTACAAGGCGTCGGAGACCGAGCGCATCGAGGAGATGGAGAAGCTGCTCGAGTGGCTGCCGGCCAACGCGCCGCAGAGCGAGACCACCACCATCGTCCACGGCGACTATCGCCTCGACAACATGATCTTCCATCCCACCGAGCCGCGCGTGCTGGCGGTGATCGACTGGGAGATCTCGACTCTGGGCGATCCGCTGGCCGATTTCTCCTACGTCATGATGATGTGGCGCATCCCGAAGGAGCAGGGCGGGCTGCTCGGCCACGACCTCGAGGCGCTGGGCATTCCCTCGGAACAGGCGCTGATCGACCGCTACTGTGCGCGCACCGGCCGCAAGTCGATCGGCGACTGGCAGTTCTACATGGCCTACAACCTGTGGCGCATCGCCTGTATCCGCCAGGGCGTCTACGCCCGTTCGCTCGACGGCACCGCCTCGAACAAGCTGGCCGGCGAATCGGGCAAGCTGGTGCGGCCCAACGCCGAGCAGGCCTGGAAGGTCGTGCAGCAGATCACCGGCGCCAAATGAGCGGCGGCGGCAATAGTCGTGGATGAAATGCACGCAGCGCTTGTGAGGCGTGCCCGGTTGTAGGAAAAATGTCTCAAACGGGCCCTGTTGGGGGTCCCCACGATTATCGGGAGTCTTCACGATGGCCAGAAGCCGTGCCGCGGGGAAAAAGACGGCAACGCGCCCCGCAACCGCCGCCGAACGTTCGGTGCCGCCCAGCGACGCCATTCGCCGCGCCGCCTTCGACCTGTTCGCGCGGCAGGGCTTCAACATCACCACCGTGCGCGACATCATGCACGCCTGTGGCCTGACGCAGGGCGCGCTCTACAACCATTTCGCGTCCAAGGACGAGCTGCTGGCGGCCCTTATCATCCAGACCCAGGACGAGCTGGAGCGGCTGCTGCTCGAGGCGGTCGAGAAGGCCGGCGACGATCCGGTCGAGCAGCTCTGGGCCTACGCCCGCGCCTACGGTTTGCGCCACACGCGCAACCGGGTCGAGGCGCTGGTCGCCAACCGCGAGTTCGCCTGGCTCGAACACACCAAGCTGGTGCAGGTGCGCTCCTCGCGCCGGCGGGTGCGCGACATACTGATCTCGATCCTGCGCCGCGGCGCCAAGGCCAAGGCGATCCGACTGCCGCAGCGCGCCGGCAAGGAAGATTTGAAGATGACCGCCATGGCCATCCTCAACATGTGCACCGACATCGCCTACTGGTACGCCCCCGGCGGCTCCTGGAACGAGGAAGCCGTCGCCGAGCTGCACGCCAACATGGCGCTGCGCATGGTCGGCGTGGAGCGGTAGGGCCAGTCCGTATTGCGGCCGCCAATCGCCTCCGGCACCCCCGCCTTGGGCGGGGGTCCATGTGGCCGCGCTTACGCGCGAAGCTCTCACTTGAAGACGATGGATCCCCGCTCAAGGCGGGGATGACGGTTAGAGTCTCGCCGCCGCCATCTCGCGCAGCTTGTTGCGCTGGATCTTGGCGCCGTTGGCCGAAGGCGTGCGCGGGAAATCCTCGACCGCGATGACGGCCGCCGGCACCTTGTAGTTGGCGAGCCCCGCCCTGCAATGGGCGATGATGGCGGCCTCGTCGAAGGCCGCTCCGGGCTTCAGCACCACGAAGGCCACCGCCCGCACGCCCTCGGGCCGCGCCACCGCGACGACCTGCGAGGCCTCGATGCCGTCGAAGTTCTGGATGTGATTCTCGATCTCGGCCGGGCTGACCAGGAAACCCGCCAGCCGCAGCACGTCGCCCATGCGGGTGAGGAAGGCGAAGCGGCCGTCCGGATAGGTCATGCCGAGATCGCCGGTGCGGATGAAGCCGTCGGGCAGCATGGTCTCGCGCGTCGCTTCCTCGTTCTGGAAGTAGCCGACCATCAGGCTGGGACCGGAGAGCTCGATCTCGCCGGCCTCGTTGTGGCCCAGGAGCTTTCCCGTTTCGGGATCGCGGATGCGGACCTGCGCCAGCGGCGAGGCCAGCGCGCCGCCACCCTCCTTGCGCTCGGCCGCCGGCGCCGCGAGGCTCTGGCGCGCGAACAGCGCCTGCACCTCGCTCATGCCGTAGAGCCCGACCAGGGTGAGCCCGCGCGCCTCGGCGCGCTCGACGATGTCGAGCAGCGAGGTGTTGAAGCCGGCATAGCCGCCCCAGCGCACGGTTGGATAGGCCACGTCGCCCTGTGCCGCCGACAGCAGCTTGTCGTACATCTCGTCGCTGCCCAGCAGGTAGGTGATGCGGTGGCGCTCGATCAGCGCGTTGGCGCGTTCGACGTCGAACAGATCCATCACGACCAGCGGCGCGCCGGCGGCCCAGTTGGTCATTGCCTGGCAGAAGCCGTAGACGCCGCAGAACGGCAGCATCAGCAGGCCGCGCGTGTCCTTGTCGACGAAGTCGAAAACGCGGGCGACGCGGGCGGCGTGGGCGGCGATCGCGCCCTGCCGATGCAGCACGAATTTCGGCGCCTTGGTGGTGCCCGAGGTGGTGAAGATGTTGCACGGCGCGTCGGCGTGGGCGGCGCTGTCCTCGAGCGGCGCGCGCTCGAGCATGGCGGCGTAGTCGACCAGGCGCAAACGCTCCAGCGCGCGCGGCGGGGTGGCGGGCGAATCGCCGTAGACGATCACCGCCTGCAGCCCGGCCAGCGCCGCCGGATCGATCTCGCCCAGGATGCCGAGGAAGTCGATCTGCTTGAAGCCCGGCCAGCAGGCCAGCACCCTGGCGCCGGAGCGCGAAACGATGTCGGCGACCTCGACGGCGCGGAAGCGGGTGTTGACGGCGACGGCGATGGCGCCGAGATGGCAGCAGGCGAGGTAGAGCACCGGCCAGGCGGGCACGTTGGGCAGCCACAGCGCCACACGGTCGCCCTTGCCGACGCCGAGGGCCGCCAGGCCGGCCGCGGCCTGGCGCGACTGCCGGTCGAGATCGGCGAAGCTTAGGATCAGGTCGCCCTGGATATAGGCTGGCGCCTGCGGCGTGCGCGCAGCGGCCGCCAGCAGGCCCGGCACGGTCTGCCGCGCCGCAAGAGTGGTCATGATCGAAATGTTCCTCCCGAGCCGATCCTAGGATCGGCGCGGGAGTGCTGCAATCGGCCTAAGCGAGCGCCTATTGCGGCAGATGGGCGAAGGCCGATTCCGGCGCGATGGCGAGGTCGGCCACGCCCGGCGCCGCCCAGAACAGCTCGAGCGTCGAGGTGTTGCGCTTCTCGAAATAGAGCAGGTGGATGGGATGCCAGCCCGGCGTGGTGACGTTGACTTCGATGACGTCGGACATGGTGTCGGGATGCACGCCCGGCAGCTCGTAGACCGTCTTGCCGCCGATCTGGAGCTTGACGCCGTCATTGGAATGAACGGCAAACTTCCAGACCCCCGGCTTGTCGAGCTTGATGAAGCCGTCGATCCGCGCCTGCACGCCGTCCTCGCGGTCTGAGGTCAGCACGTTCTTGAAGCCGACGTTGTAGTTGAGGGCCGGCAACGGCGCGCCCGGCTTGCCCGGAGCGTCGGGGATTTCCTTGATGTTGTTGATGATGCCGTAGAAATACGACACGCCCAGGCCCGGCTTGAGCTTGTCGGCAGCCGGCTGCGGGCTGGCCGCGGCCACCGCGATCTGCCCTGCCGGTTTGGATTGCGCCATCGCCGTCGCGGCGCACAGCGCCAGGCCAACCGTCGCCGCAATCGTTCCGATCCACATCCGCCGCATTTCCACGCTCCTTGTCCGTCTGTTCCTTGAAGGCCGCTATTGTGCATCACATGGGCAAGGCCAATGCAAGCCTCGCCGCGTTACCGCCGCATGACGCGGCGCAGCACGGCTCAACCGGGCAGGGCCGCCGGCACGGGTTGAGTAATGCAATGGATCCCGCCGCCGCCGGCGAAAATGTCCAGCGCCGGCACCGGCACGATGTCGCGCTCCGGAAACAACGCCGCCATTGTGGCGATGGCGGTGGCGTCGGCCGGGTCGTCGAATACCGGCAGCACGATGGCGCCGCGCCGGCCGGACGAGCCGGCGAAGGCGAAATTGACGTAGGACAGCGGCAGCAGCCTGCCATCGGCCATGCGATCGCCCGGACCGACGATCTCGACGACCTCAAGCCGCCGTCCGTCGGCATCGGTGGCGCCGCGCAGCAGGCGCAGATTCTCGGCCAGCATCGCATGGTCGCGATGGCCGCGATCGGCGCAGACCTGCGCCAGCACCAGCCCGGGCCGCACGAAGCAGGCCACGGTATCGACATGCCCGTCGGTGTCGGCATCGGCCTTCATGCCGCCCTGCAGCCAGATCACGCGACGGGCGCCCAGCCAGTCGGCCGCCAGAAGCTCGAAGCGCTCGGCATCCATGCCGGGGTTGCGGTTGGCGTTGAGGGTGCAGGAGCGGGTGGACAACAGGGTGCCGGCGCCGTCACCGCCGAAGGCGCCGCCCTCCAGCACAATCGGGGCGGCAAAGACCCGCTCCTGGCGCCGCGCCAGCAGCCGGCCCGCCAGACGCGCATCCTGGTCGTAAGGGTGGAACTTCTCGCCCCAGGCGTTGAAGCGCCAGGCGATGCCGGCGCGCCCGCCCTTGCCGTCGATCAGCCAGGTCGGGCCGGTGTCGCGCAGCCAGCAATCGTCGAGCGGCGGGGTCTGCAGTTCGATCCCTGGCGGCAGGGCGCGCTGGGCCCGCACGGCATCGTTGGGCGCTGCCAGGACGGTGACTTTCTCGTAGGGCGCGATGGCGCGGGCGACGGCGGCATGGGCCAGCCTGGCGGCCTCCAGCCGCCGGGCGCTGCCATAGGCCGAAACCCTCGTCGGCCAGCCCAGCAGGGTGCGCTCATGCGCCGACCATTCCGCGGGAAGGAAAAATCCTTGCTTTGCAGGCGGTTGGGCCTCGCCGGGCCGGCTGGCTGCGACTTGTGGCGCGGTATCGCTCATGTGCTTGTTATGCCATGGAAATCGGGTGAAAAACGACGGCAGCGGCAGCATTGACAGGGGCCATAGCCGCCACTATTGTCCGCCGCTCATTGGAATTCGAGCCCTTCGGCGTGAGTAGCCGCCGGGCCTGCAGGAAGGATCGTCCGCGATGAAAATCCGTCATTCGCTGAAGTCGGTAAAGGCCCGTCACAAGGACTGCCGCATCGTGCGCCGCAAGGGCCGGGTCTACGTCATCAACAAGACCAACCCGCGCTTCAAGGCGCGCCAGGGCTGAGCTTTCTCGCCTGCGGACTTGCAAGCGGCGCCTGCGGGCGCCGTTTTTCGTTGGAGACGTCCGCAACCGGGGTGGTGCGTGCGCCAAGCGGACAAGGCAACTGGTCATGGTTCGGCCACCCGCTGATATAGAGGTTTGTGCCCGCCCCAACAGTTGGACTGTCATGAAGAACGCTCCGATCATCAGAACCGACCGTCTTCTCTTGCGGGAGCCCATACTCGCGGACTGGCCGGCTTTCGCCGAGGTGATGACGTCAGATCGTGCAAAGTACATGGGTGGCCCGTTTTCGATCGGGCAGGCGTGGGGCACGTTCTGCCATGGCGTCGCGCTGTGGCAGCTTTTTGGCGTCGGCAATCTGTCAATTGAGCTCCGCGACACCAAACAATGCATTGGGCAAATCGAGATCAATCAGGGTCCGCGCTTCCCGGAGCCGGAGCTTGGGTGGCAGATACAGGTCGAGGCCGAAGGCAAGGGGTATGCATTCGAAGCCGCTGTCGCGCTGCGCGATTGGGCCTTTCGGGAACGCAAGGTGGAGACGCTGGTCAGCTACATCGGTCCGGAGAATTCTCGCTCCATCCGTCTCGCTGAACGCCTCGGCGCAACGCTTGACGAAAAGGCTCGCCCGCAGGATCCAGGGGATCTTGTCTACCGGCATGTGCCTGCAGGTCGGTAAGGGGTTCGAAGCGGCCGCAGATCAGCTCGAATAGACTGTCGTAGCGGGGGGCCAAACAGGGTTGCCTTGACCACCCTATAACCCCACTCCACAGTGTCCGTATGCAGATGCCGACACCCGATCAGGCCGTGCTGGCGCGCCGCGACGAGCTGGTGCGGGGCCTGCGCGCCATCGTGCCGGGCGAGGGGGTGATCGCCGACGACGACGGCATGCGTCCCTACGAATGCGACGCGCTGTCGGCCTATCGCCAGCTGCCGATGGTCGTGGTGCTGCCCGAAACCACGCAGCAGGTCTCCGAGATTCTGCAGCTGTGCCAGAGGCTCGGCGTCAAGGTGGTGCCGCGCGGCGGCGGCACCTCGCTGTCGGGCGGCTCGCTGCCGCTGGCCGACGGCGTGCTGCTGGCCATGGGCAAGTTCAACCGCGTGCTGGAGATCGACTACGACAATCGCTGCGCGCGCGTGCAGCCCGGCGTCACCAATCTCGCCATCTCCAAGGCGGTCGAGCACGAGGGCTTCTACTACGCGCCCGATCCCTCGAGCCAGATCGCCTGTTCGATCGGCGGCAACGTGGCGGAGAATTCAGGCGGCGTGCATTGCCTGAAATACGGGCTGACGACCAACAACCTGCTCGGCATCGAGATGGTGCTGATGTCGGGCGAGATCGTGCGGCTGGGCGGCAAGCATCTCGATAGCGACGGCTACGACCTGCTGGGCGTGCTGACCGGCTCGGAAGGATTGCTGGGCGTCGTCACTGAAGTCACCGTGCGGCTGCTGAAGAAACCGCCGGTGGTGCGCGCCATGCTGCTGGGCTTCGATACGGAAGAGGCCGCCGGCGACTGCGTCGCCGCCATCATCGCCAACGGCATCATCCCGGCCGGGCTGGAGATGATGGATCGCGACGCGGTGCGCGCGGCGGAGGATTTCGTCCATGCCGGCTATCCGCTCGACGTCGGCGCCTTGCTGATCGCCGAACTGGACGGACCGCAGGCCGAGGTCGATCACCTGATCATGGCGCTGGAAAAACTTGCGCGCGAGCGTGGCGCTTCGGTGGTGCGGGTCTCGACCAGCGAGGCCGAGCGGCTGGCCTTCTGGGCCGGGCGCAAGGCGGCGTTCCCGGCCGTCGGCCGGCTGTCGCCGGATTATTTCTGCATGGACGGCACGATTCCGCGCGCCCGCCTGCCCGAGGTGCTGGCGCGCATCCGGGCGCTGTCGAAGCAGCACGGCCTGCGCGTGGTCAACGTCTTCCATGCCGGCGACGGCAATCTGCATCCGCTGATCCTGTTCGACGCCAACCAGCCCGACGAGCTGCATCGCGCCGAGGAGCTGGGCGCCGACATATTGCGGCTCTGCGTCGAGGTCGGCGGCGTGCTGACCGGCGAGCATGGCGTCGGCGTCGAGAAGCGCGACCTGATGGGCACGATGTTCAGCGAGATCGACCTGAACCAGCAGATGCGCCTGAAATGCGCCTTCGATCCCGACCACCTGCTCAACCCCGGCAAGGTGTTCCCGACATTGCATCGCTGCGCCGAGCTCGGCCGGCTGCACGTCTCGGGCGGGAAGCTGCCGTTTCCCGATCTGCCGCGCTTCTGATCGAACCGCGCATGAGCAGCCTGCAGCCGCGCAACGCCAGGGAGGTGACCGACGCCGTCGCCTGGGCGCTCGATCACGAGACACCACTGGAAGTGCTGGGTGGCGGCTCCAAGCGCGGGCTGGGGCGGCCGTCGCGCGCCGAGCATCGGCTGGATCTGTCCGGCCTGCGCGGCATCACGCTGTACGAGCCGGAGGAGCTGGTGCTGACCGCCAGTCCCGGCACGCCGCTGGAGGAGGTCGAGGCGGTGCTGGCGCAGCGACGGCAGATGCTGGCCTTCGAGCCGCCCGCCCTTGCCGCCCTTTACGGCGAGGGCCGGCCGACCCTGGGCGGCATCGTCGCCTGCAATCTGTCGGGCCCGCGGCGGATTTCGGCGGGCGCCGCGCGCGATCACTTCCTCGGCTTCCAGGCGACGACGGGACGGGCCGAGCGCATCAAGTCGGGCGGACGGGTGATGAAGAACGTCACCGGCTACGATCTTTCCAAGCTGATGGCCGGCTCCTACGGCACGCTTGGCGTGCTGGACGAGATCACGCTCAAGGTGCTGCCGGCGCCGGAGAAGACGCGCACCGTGCTGCTGCCCGGGCTCGACGATGTCGCCGGCGTCGCGGCCCTGTGCAAGGCGATGGGCGAGCCGGTCGACGTGTCGGGCGCGGCCTTCCTGCCGGCCGACATCGCCGTCCGCTCTTCGGTCGACTACGTGCGCCGCCAGGGCGGATCGGTGGCGGCGCTGCGGCTGGAGGGGCCGGGCCCGTCGGTCGAGGATCGCTGCCGCCATCTGCGCGCGGCCTTCGCAGGCATCGCCAGCGAGGAGCTGCACAGCGCCAACTCGACGGCGTTCTGGCGCGAGGTTCGCGAGCTGTCGCTGCTGTCGGTCGGTCCGGACCGCGCGGTGTGGAAACTGTCGCTGGCCCCGACCGAAGCGCCGGCCACCCTGGCGCGTATCCGCGCCGATGCCGGCAATGTCGAGGCCTATTACGACTGGTCGGGCGGGCTGGTGTTCGTATCGCTCGATGCCGGCGACGATTGCGGCGTCGCCATCGTGCGCGGCGCCCGCCAGGAACAGGCCGGCCACGCCACCTTGCTGCGTGCGCCCGACGCCTTCCGCGCAGCCATCCCCGCCTTCCATCCGCAGCCGCCGGCGCTCGCCGCGCTCAGCGCGCGGGTGAAGGAAGCGTTCGATCCCAAGGGCATCCTCAATCCCGGGAGGATGAGGTGATGGCTGAGGATCGACGGAGAGGTCTAGTTCTCGTCACCCCCGCCTTGAGCGGGGGTCCATGCAGCACCTAGTCAGGAATGCCGATGGAGAAGAAATTCTTCGTCTACATGCTGGCCAACAAACCGCGCGGCACACTTTATGTCGGCCTGACGAGCAATCTTCCCAAGAGGATATGGGAGCACCGCGAGAAGGTTTTCGACGGCTTCACGAAGCGTTATGCAATCACCCAATTGGTCTGGTTCGAGCCCTATGGCGAAGCCGAGTATGCCATTGCGCGCGAGAAGCGCCTGAAACGATGGAATCGAGAATGGAAGTTCGCGCTGGTCGAGGGGACAAATCCGACCTGGCGCGACTTGTACGACGATTTGGGCCCCGCGATTTGACGACATTGTGTGAGGTCTCTGATCGTTTGGACCCCCGCTCAAGGCGGGGGTGACGTAAGGGGATACGGAAAATCCATGTCGCGCGTCACACACTTTCTGCAAAGCCACGTGACACGTGCTTAATTGACGGACACCAATGCAAACCAACTTCTCCCCCGCCCAGCTTGAGAATCCCGACATCGCGCGGGCGGATGCGATCTTGCGCAAATGCGTGCATTGCGGCTTCTGCACGGCGACGTGCCCGACCTTCGTGCTGCTGGGCGACGAGCGCGACAGTCCGCGCGGGCGCATCTATCTCATCAAGGACATGCTTGAGAAGGACAAGCCGGCGACGAAGGAGATTGCGACCCATATCGATCGCTGCCTGTCGTGCCTGTCCTGCATGACCACGTGCCCCTCGGGCGTCAACTACATGCACCTGGTCGATCAGGGCCGCGCGCATGTCGAGAAGACCTATCGCCGGCCGCTGAGCGAGCGCCTGCCGCGCGCTGTGCTGGCCTTCCTGATGCCGCGGCCGGGCGCCTTCCGCGGCGCGCTGCGGCTCGGCGCTCTGGCGCGGCCCTTCGCGCAGCTGCTGCCGGGCCGCGGCACCGGGCTGCTGGCCTCGATGCGGGCCATGCTGGACAGCGTACCGAAGCCAATCCCCGCGCCGTCGCCGGTCGACCGGCCGCAGGTCTTTCCAGCACAAGGCGAGAGACGCAAGCGGGTTGCGCTGCTGTCGGGCTGCGGCCAGACGGTGCTGGCGCCGGAAGTCAACGAGGCGACGATCAGGCTGCTGACGCGGCACGGGGTCGAGGTGGTGGTGGCGGCCGGCATGGGCTGCTGCGGTTCCTCGGTGCTGCATATCGGCCGGCCCGAGCGGGCGCGCGAGCTGGCGCGGGCCAATATCGTCGCCTGGGAGAAGGTCATCGCCGAGGGCGCGCTGGATGCGGTCATCGCCAATGCCTCCGGCTGCGGCACCACGCTCAAGGACTATGGCCACATGCTGGCCGACGATCAGCAATTCGCCGAACGCGCCGCCCGCATCGCCGCCCTGGCGCGCGACGTCAGCGAGGTGATGCTCGAGGTCGGGTTGCAGGCGCCCGCCATCGCCACCGGCCAGACCGTGGCCTATCACGCCGCCTGTTCGATGCAGCACGGGCAGAGGGTGGTCGAGCAGCCCAAGGCCCTGCTGCGGGCGGCGGGCTTCGCCGTGCGCGACGTGCCGGAAGGGCATCTGTGCTGCGGCTGGGCCGGCACCTATGCGGTGCTGCAGCCGGAGATCTCGCAACGGCTGCGCAAGCGCAAGGCGGCCAACATCGAAAGCCTGCGGCCCGACATCGTCGCCGCCGGCAATTTCGGCTGCATCGGCAACATCGCCGCCGCCACCTCGTTGCCGCTGTGCCACACCGTCGAACTTCTCGACTGGGCGACCGGCGGTCCCAGACCGGCGGCGCTGACGCGATAGGGGCCGCATGCTAGTCTGCGCCGCGATGGGAGTTGCGGCGATGGCGGGTTTCTCGCGTTTGAGCGGGGCGGGCAGGCACAGGCTGCTGGCCGGCCTGGCGGCTCTCTGTCTGCTGCTGGCAGCCCCGGCCGTGGCCCAGACCGCCAAGGGCGAATTTCCCGCCGGCGAACTCGAGTTCGTTGTGCCGGCCAAGTGGAACGTCGAGGGCGGCCGCCAGAAGGTGATCCTGGTATCGCCCGGCGAGGACGCCTTCGTCGAATTCACCCTGCTGCAGCCCGGCAGCGAGAACGCGCTGAAGGCCCAGCTGGGCCGGCGCCTGTCTTCGACGCTGACCGACACGGTGCTGTCGGACGACGGCCAGAGCCTCAAGATCAACGGCATGCCGGCGGTGAAGGTGAGCGGCATCGGCTCGTCGGACGCGACGGCGGTGCGTTTCGTGGCGCTGGCCCTGGCGCCGACGGCGAAACAGCCGGTCATGGTGCTGGCCTATACGGCGCAGGACGGGTTTCCCGACCTGCAGCCGGTGTTCGAAACGCTGTTCGCCAGCCTCAACCGCCGTTGAAGCGTTTCTCCCGGCGCGGGATACTGGCTTGGGCATGATGCTCGGGCAGGTCCGCATGCGGCTGCGATCCATTGTCATATCCCTGCTGGCGCTGGCTGCGGCGGCGCTGAGCTCGCCTGTTATCGCCACCCAGGCCGATCCGCAGCTCGAGGCGCTGTTCGCCCGGTTGCAGGCGACGACGGATGCCGGCGAGGGCGCGGCGATCCAGGCCGTCATCTGGGAGGTTTGGACCGAGACCGACGACAGGCCGGCGGCGCGCATGATGGCGATCGGCATCCTGGCCATGGGGCAGGACCGGCTGGACGATGCGCTCTCGACCTTCGACGCGCTGGTCGAGGCGGCGCCCGACTTCGCCGAGGCCTGGAACAAGCGCGCCACGGTCCGCTACCTGATCGGCGACTTCGAGGGCTCGGCTGCCGACATAGAGCGCACGCTGGAACTGGAGCCGCGCCATTTCGGCGCCCTGTCGGGTCTGGGGCTGATCTATCAGGAAATCGAGAGATGGGACGCGGCGCTGCGTGCCTTCGAGGCGGCGCTGCGCATCAATCCGCACATGCCGACGGTTCGTGCCAATATCGACCTGTTGCGACAGAAGACCGGGACAACCCGGCCCTAGAGCCGGCGAACGGGCGCTGCGCGCCGGTGGAGAGTGGGGCGATGGATTTCTTCGATGACGGCTGGGTCGTGCTGCTGATCCTGGTCGTCGTGTTCCTGGTGGCGTTTCCCGTCATCGCCATCGTGGCGCTGGTGCGCAGCTACGGGCTGGAAAGCCAGATCGAGCAGCTGCGCCTGCAGCTCGCGGCGCTGCGGCGGCCGACGCATGCGCCGACCGTTCCGGAGGAGGCGCCGCAGCCCACCGCCTCGCCGCCCGCAGCTTCCGCCGAAATCGCGCCGCCTTCGGTCTGGGAAACGCCGCCGGTGGCGTCGGAACCTCCCGCGCCGCCATCCGCCACGCCGCCATCCGCCGCGCCGGAACCGACATCGGTCGCGCCGCGGCCGCGCCGTGGCTTCAGTCTCGAACAGGCGCTTGGCGCGCGGGCCTTCGCCTGGATCGGCGCGCTGGCCATCGCGCTGGCCGGCGTGTTCCTGGTCAAGTACTCGATCGATCAGGGCTATCTCGATCCGCCGGCGCGCGTCACCCTGGCCGGCATTCTGGGCGTGGCGCTGCTGGCGACGGGCGAGTGGCTGCGCCGGCGCGACGCGCGCATCGCCCAAGCGCTCACCGCCGCCGGGGTGGCGGTGCTGTTCTCGGCCCTGTTCGCCGCGGTCGGCCTCTACGATCTGTTCCCGCGTCTGCTCGCCAGCCTGCTGGCCATATTCCTGACGGCGCTGTCGATCGGCCTGTCGCTGCGCCACGGCCCGTTCGTCGCGCTGCTGGGACTGGTCGGCGGCGCCATCGCGCCGGCCATCGTCGGCGACCAGAACAGCAGCGTGCCGGTGCTGTTCGGCTATCTGCTGGCGCTGACCGCCGGCGTTCTCGTGGTGGTACGCCATCGGCAATGGTGGTGGCTGGGCTGGTGTGTGCTGGTTCCGGCCGCCGGCTGGACCGTGGCGTGGATCGGCGGTGCGTTCACCCAGGCCGAAGCCGTGTTCGTCGCCTGCTACCTGCTGGCGGTGATCGGGCTTTACGTCTGGGTCGCCTGGCGCAGCCTGGCGGCGCCGCAGGACAATACCGGCCTGGCGGCCTGGTTGGCGCGGCACGCGCGCGGGCTGACGCCGTTGCTCTGGGGCGCCGCCTTCGTCATGCTGGCGCTGCAGGCCATGCTGCTGGCGCGCGCCGACTACGCCGATCTGCACTGGGTGTTCTTCCTCGTGGCCGGGCTGTCGCTGTTCGCCCTCGGGCGGCGGGTGCCGGCGCTGCAGTATCTGACGGTGCTGCCGGTGCTGCTCTCGGTCTGGCTGTTCGTCGCCTGGGCCAACGATTTCGTGCTGTTCGGCCCGCCCGGCATGGCGGCGCGCGACATCGCAATCACCGCTCTGGTCGTCGCCTTCGCTTTCTCCGGCTCCGCCTATGCGCTGATGTGGAACGCGGCCCGGCCGGGTTTCTGGGCGGCGCTGTCGGCCGGGGCGGCGCTGCTGCATTTCCTCGCCATCTGCGCGGTGCTGTACCGCACCGGCATCGGCTTCGCCTGGGGCTATGCCAGCCTGGCGCTGGCGGCGCCGTTCCTGCTGGCGGCCTCGCGCGTGGCGTTCTGGCGCGGGCGCATGCAGGGCGCCGACGAGGCGCTGGGCATGCTGGCCGTTGGCGTCACCTTCTTCGTCAGCGCCGCCGTGCCGCTGGAGCTGCGCCGCGAATGGGTGACGATGGCCTATGCCATCGAGCTGCCGGCCGTCGCCTGGATCGCCTGGCGGCTCAATCTGCCCATCCTGCGCTGGCTCGCCTGGCTGCTTGCCGGCACGGTGACGATCCGGCTGGTGTTCAATCCCTACGTGCTGGACTACGACGTCTCGTCCAATCCGCTGCTGAACTGGGTGCTGTACGGCTACGGCGTGCCGATCGCGAGCTACTGGATCGCGCGCCATTTCCTGAAGCGCGTGCGCAACGACGAGCTGGTGATGGCGATCGAGGCCTCGATCCTCGCATTCGGATTCCTGCTGCTGAGCCTGCAGGTGCGCTCGATCTTCAATCCCGACGGGCTGGGCCAGCCGCGCTTCGAGATCGCCGAGCGGGCCTGGATGGCGGTGTCGTGGGGCGCGCTGGCGCTGGGCCTGATCTGGGGCGCCTGGCACCGGCCGCATCCGGTGCTGGTCTGGGGCTGGCGTATCGTCGGCGGGCTGGCGATCGCGCTGGTGGCGACGGGCGCGCTGTTCTGGTTCGACGAACTGTTCGAGGCCGGCGGCGTCGGCAGCCGGCGTGTGTTCAACGGGCTGATCGTCTGCTTCCTGCTGCCGGCGCTGCTGGCGGCAGCGGGGGCCTGGATGCTGCAGCGCATGGGCGAACGGGCGGGCGTGCTGGTGGCGGGCATCGCCGCACTCGTGTTTGGCTTCGCCTTTCTCGGCTACGAGGTGCGGCACTACTTCAACTTCGCCGGCGATGGCATCCCGGCCGTATCGGGCGACGCCGAACTCTACGCCTATTCGATCGTCTGGCTGGCCTATGGCGCCGGTCTGCTGGTGGCCGGCATCCTGACGCGGCAGGCCCTGCTGCGCTACGCCTCGCTGGCGGTGCTGGTGCTGGTGGTGGCCAAGGTTTTCCTGCTCGACATGTCGGACCTGACCGGCCTGCTGCGGGTCGCCTCGTTCCTGGGGCTCGGCATCGCCCTGCTGGCGCTGGGTTTTCTCTATCGCCGCTACGTCTTCCGCGACGATTCCGAGCCGGCTGACACGGCGGGGGCTGCGGAGTAGAGTGCGGCAAATCGCATTCGGGAGATTGCCATGACGACTTTGCTGACCGGCGCGCGCCTGTTCGACGGCGAGCGCGAGAAGACCGATCACGCCGTGCTGATCGAGGGCGGCGTCCTCAAGCGCGTCGCGCCGCTCGCCGAGTTCGCCGGCTTTGCGGGCAGCCGCATCGACATGCCGGGCTGCACCATCCTGCCCGGGCTGATCGACTGCCACGTGCATTCGCTGATGGGCGCCGAGGGCAATCCCGGCGTGGTCATGGAGCAGCTGCTGCCGGGCCGCATCGTCATGCGCGGCGTCGAGCACATGCAGGCGACGCTGGCCGGCGGCATCACCACGGTGCGCGACTGCGGCGGCAAGGACTATCTGGAGTTCGCCATCCGCGACGCCGCCAATACGGGCAAGCTGCTGGCGCCGACCATGATGGCTTCCGGCCGCATGATCTGCATGACCGGCGGCCACGGCAATCGCTATGGTCGCGTCGCCGACGGCGTCGACGAGGTCGTCAAGGCGGTGCGCGAGCAGGTGCATGCCGGTTCCGACCTGATCAAAATCATGGCCACCGGCGGCGTCATGACGCCGGGCGTCAATCCCGAGGACGCGCACTACTCGGCGGAGGAGATGGCGGCCGGCATCAAGGAAGGCCATCGCTTCCACAAGCATTGCGCCAGCCACGCGCAGGGCGCCGAGGGCATCCTCAACGCCGTGCGCGGCGGCATCGATTCGATCGAGCACGGCATTTTCATGGACGAGGAGTGCATCAAGGAGATGCTGGCGCGCGGCACCTGGCTGGTGGCGACGCTGGCGGCGGTAAAGAACATCCTGCGAGGCTGGGACGAGGGCCAGCCGGGCATTCCCGAATACGTCATCGAGAAGTCGCGCCGCGTCTACGAGCGCCATCGCGAATCGTTCAAGGCGTTCTACAAGGCCGGCGGCAAGCTGGCGATGGGCACCGATGCCGGCACGCCGTTCAACCGGCACGGCGAGAACGCCATGGAACTTGAATACATGGCCGATCTGGGCTGCGCCAACCGCGACGCGCTGCATGCCGCGACCGCCAGTGCGGCCGATCTGATGCGTCGCTCCGATCTCGGCCGCCTGGCCGACGGGAAGGCGGCCGACATTCTGGTCGTCGACGGCAATCCGCTGGCCGACATCAAGCGGGCGGCGCGCAAGGAAAACCACCGGCTGGTGATCAAGCGCGGCATCGTCGCGCGCGACGCAAGGCCGGAAGTGACCAGCCAGGGCATGCTGTTCAACGCGGCGGCCGGGCTCTAGGACCGCGTCGTTCCCGTCCGATGCGGGTGCTGCTGGTTTCCTATGCCTTCGCGCCCAGCATCGGCGGCGTCGAAACGGCCAGCCTGATTCTGGCGACTGAGCTGCGCCGTCGCGGCCATGAGGTGGCGGTCGTAACGGCGACGCAGGCCGAGGCGCCGCCCGCCTTCGACTACGAGGTGCATTACCAGCCGTCGAACCGGCAGCTGCTGGGCTTGCATCGCTGGGCCGATCTGGTGCTGCACAACGGCTACAGCCTGCGCTTCGCCTGGCCGCTGCTGTTCGTGCGAAGGCCCTGGGTGGTGATTCACGCCAGCGACTTCCGGCCCGGCCTGCTGCGACGTCTGGTTGCCGGCGCTGCCGCGCATATTTCCGTGTCCGAGCAGGTGGCGCGTACGGTTCCCATGGCGTCGACGGTGGTCGGCAACGCCTATCGCGCGGATCTGTTCGCTGTCCGCAACGAGGGCAGCCGCCGTTACCGGTTCGGCTTCGTCGGCCGCCTGGTGAGCGACAAGGGAGCGGCTCACCTGCTCGAAGCGCTGTCGCGCCTGACCGGCGCCGGAGAATTCGCCCGCTGCGCAATCGTCGGCGCCGGACCCGAGGAGGAGCGGCTGCGCGAACAGGCGCGGACGCTCGGTCTCGAGGAGCGCGTCGATTTTCTCGGTGTCCGGCGCGAGACGGAGCTCGCCGCCGTTCTCAATGAAATCGATTGCCTGGTGGTGCCGTCGATCTGGAAGGAGCCGTTCGGCATCGTGGCGCTGGAAGGCATCGCCTGCGGCTGCGTCGTCATCGGCTCGCAGGGCGGCGGCCTCAAGGACGCCATCGGACCCTGCGGTCTGACATATCCCAACGGCGACGTCGAGGCGCTGGTCGGCGCCATGCAGCGCATCGTCGACGAACCGAGGATCGTGGACCGATTGCGCGCTCCGGCAGCGGCGCACCTGGCGCGGCATACGCCGCAGGCGATGGTCGACGCCTATCTGCAGGTGGCCGCCGAGGCGATCGGCGGGCAGAAAGTGCACGGATCCGGTCCTCTCGGTTGACAGCGTGACGCGCCTCTCCGAACCTTGCGGCAATATTGGCGGGGAGAGATGATGAGCGAGACCGGCTGGAGCGATCCCGATCTGCGCCTGAGTCGCGACGCTCTGGAGGCGCTGCAGCTCAAGCGCCTGCAATGGAGCGTGCGGCACGCCTGGGACAACGTCGCGCATTATCGCAACAAATGTCGCGCCGCGCAGGTCCATCCAGACGATCTGAAGACCCTGGCCGATCTCGCCCGCTTTCCCTTCGTCGAGAAGGACGATCTGCGGCAGACCTATCCCTATGGGATGTTCGCCGTGCCGCGCGATCGCATCCGCCGCCTGCACGCCTCCAGCGGCACGACGGGACGGCCGACCGTGGTCGGCTATACGCAGGGCGATCTCGACAACTGGGCGCATCTGGTGGCGCGCAGCATCTTCGTGTCGGGCGGCCGGCCGGGCGACATCGTGCACGTCGCCTATGGGTACGGCCTGTTCACGGGCGGGCTGGGGGCGCATTACGGCGCCGAACTGCTGGGCTGCGCGGTGGTGCCGATGTCGGGCGGCCAGACCGAGAAGCAGGTGCAGCTCATTCGCGAGTTCGGCGCCAACGTCGTCATGGTGACGCCATCCTACATGCTGGCGATCGCCGACGAGTTCGAGCGCCAGGGCGTCGATCCGCGCTCGACGTCGCTACGGGTCGGCATCCACGGCGCCGAACCCTGGACCGACCAGATGCGCCAGGAAATCGAGCGTCGCATGGGCATCGACGCGGTCGACATATACGGCCTGTCGGAAGTGATGGGGCCTGGCGTCGCCTGCGAGTTCGTCGAGACCAAGGACGGCGCTGCGGTTTGGGAGGACCATTTCCTGCCGGAGATCGTCGATCCCGCCACCGGCCGGCCGGTCCGCGACGGCGAGGTCGGGGAACTGGTCTTCACCACGCTGACCAAGCAGGCGTTGCCGATGATCCGCTATCGCACTCGCGACCTGACGCGATTGCTGCCCGGCACCGCCAGCGCAATGCGCCGCATGCAGCGCGTCACCGGGCGCAGCGACGACATGATGATCGTGCGCGGTGTCAACGTCTTTCCCAGCCAGATCGAAGGCCTGATCCTGCGCCAGCAACGCCTGTCGCCGCATTACGTGATCGAGCTTAGTCGCGACGGACGGCTCGATGCGATCAAGGTATTGGTCGAGATCAGGCCGGGGATGAACGACGACACGGCGGCGACGCGAGCTCAGACCGCCGAGGCGCTGCTGCAATCGATCAAGGTCAATATCGGCGTGACGGCCACGATCGAGATCGTCGATGTCGGGCGTATTGAGCGATCGATTGGTAAGGCGAAGCGCGTCATAGATTTGAGACAATCGAATTAGGACAGGTCGGCTACTGCTCGATGATGGCGATGCGCAGGATATTGGTTGCGCCGGGGGTGCCGAACGGCACGCCGGCGGTGATCACCAGCCGCTGACCGGCTTCCGCCAGCCCCTCGCGTACGGCAATGCGCCGGGCCTTGTCGACCATGTCGGCGAAATTATGCGCGTCGGAAGTCTGCGCCGAATGCGTACCCCACACCAGCGCCATGCGTCGCGCCGTCTCAAGCCTGGGGGTCAGGCACAATATCGGCACGCCGGGCCGCTCGCGGGCGGCGCGCAGCGTGGTCGATCCCGAGGTCGTGTAGGTGACGATGGCGGCGGCCGAAAGGGTCTGCGCGCACTGGCGCGCGGCGGCGCTGATCGCGTCGGCCGTGGTCGGCTCCGGCTCCGAGCGTCCCGCTTCCATCAGCCGCTGATACGTCGGATCGCGTTCGACGCGCACCAGGATGCGGTCCATGATGCGGACCGCTTCCAGCGGGTAGTCGCCGGACGCGGTTTCGGCCGACAGCATCACCGCATCGGCGCCGTCATAGACGGCGGTCGCCACGTCGGAGGCTTCCGCCCGCGTCGGCGTCGGCGCATGGACCATCGAATCCAGCATCTGGGTCGCCACCACCGCCGGCGTGCCGGTGGCGTGGCAGCGGCGAAGGATGCGCTTCTGGGTCGGCGGCACGTCCTCCGGCGGCATCTCGACGCCGAGATCGCCGCGCGCCACCATGATGGCGTCGGACAGATCGAGAATCTCGTCGAGATGCTCGATCGCCGCCGGCTTCTCCAGTTTCGCCATGACGGCGGCTCGGCCGGCCACGAGCTTGCGCAGTTCGGCGACGTCGTCGGCGCGCTGCACGAAGGAGAGGGCGACCCAGTCGGCTCCCAGATCCAGCCCGGTCGTCAGGTCGCGACGGTCCTTCGGTGTCATCGCCGATAGCGGCAGCAGCACGTCGGGCAGGTTGACGCCCTTGTGGTTGGACACCGTACCGCCGACGACGACCTCGGTCTCGATGAAGTCGCTGCCGATTTTCGACACGCGCAGATGCACCTTGCCGTCGTCGATCAGGATGGCGCTGCCTTTTCTCGCGGCCTTGAAGACTTCGGGATGGGGCAGCGGCGCGCGCCGCTCGTCGCCCGGCCCGCCATCCAGTTCGAGCCGGAAGCTCTCGCCGGTGCGCAGCTCGGCCTTGCCAACGCCGCCGAACTTGCCGAGACGCAGCTTCGGCCCCTGCAGGTCCATCAGAATGCCGACCGGCCGGCCGAATTCCTTTTCCAGCGCCCGCACCGCCTTGACGCGGGCGGCATGGTCTTCCGGCGTGCCATGGCTGAAATTCAACCGGAACACGTCGGCGCCGGCCAGGAACAGCTCGCGGATGCGCTCGCGGGTCGAACTGGCCGGACCCAGCGTGGCGATGATCTTGGTGCTGCGGTTGCGTCGCATGGGGCTCATCGGTCTGGTGCGTCGCCCCATCCAACGGGACGAATGCGGCAGGAGATGGTCTGACGATTTCGAGGCTGGCACATTACGGCGCCACGACAATAGCCCTAAAATCGTTGACGTTGGTGCGGGTCGGGCCGGTGACGATCAGGTAATCGAGGGTGTGGAACAGGCGGTAGCTGTCGTTGCCGTCCAGCAGTGCCTGCGGATCGAGCATGCGCTTGCGGGCCCGCGAAAGGATATGCGGCGTCACGATGGCGCCGGCATTGTCTTCCGATCCGTCGATGCCGTCGGTATCGCCCGCCACCGCCCAGATCCCCTCCGCACCGTCCAGCTCCAGCGCCAGCGCCAGCAGATATTCGCAATTGCGCCCGCCGCGACCCTTGCCGCGCACCGTCACCGTCGTCTCGCCGCCCGAGACGATGGCGCAGCGCCGGCCGGCTGCTCTTGCCTGCAGCGCCAGCCGGGCGTGCTCGCGCGCCACCTCGCGGGCTTCGCCCTCGATGGCGTCGCCCAGAATGTCGACCTCCAGACCGGCCTGGCGCGCCAGTTGGGCCGCCGCCTGCAGCGATCGCAGCGGCGTGGCGACGATCTCGGTCGTAGCGTGCACGAAGACGGGATCGCCCGGTTTCGGGGTGTCGGAGATCTTGCCCGCCATGCCCGCCTTCAGGTGTTGCAGCACCGTCGCTGGCGGCTCGATGCCGTAGCGTTCGACGATGGCCAGCGCGTCGGCGAAGCTTGACGGATCGGGCACCGTTGGGCCTGAGGCGATGATCGACGGGTCGTCGCCCGGCACGTCGGAAATGGCGTAGGCAACCAGCCGGGCCGGCGCCGCGGCCGCCGCCAGTCGGCCGCCCTTGATCGCCGAGAGGTGCTTGCGCACCACGTTCATGGCGCCGATCGGCGCGCCCGAGCGCAGCAAGGCGCGATTGACCGTCTGCTTGTCCTCGAGCGACACCCCGGGAGCGGGCAGCGCCAGCAGGGCCGAGCCGCCGCCAGAAATCAGCGCGATCACCAGATCGTCGGGACCGAGGTCCTGCACGGCTTCGAGAATCCGTGCGGCAGCGGCGCGGCCGGCGGCGTCGGGCACCGGATGGGCTGCTTCCACCAGTTCGATCCGGTGCAGCGCCTCGCCGTGCCCATAGCGCGTCACCACCAGGCCCGAGACCGGATGCGGCCACTGCGTTTCGACGGCGTGCGCCATTGCCGCCGCCGCCTTGCCCGCGCCGATCACGACCGTGCGTCCTTTCGGCGGCTGCAGCCGCGCCAGGAAGGGCTGCAGGCAGACCGACGGACTGGCCGCGGCGATCGCGGCATCGAACATGGCGCGCAGCAGGGCGCGGGGATCGTCGGCGGACATGCGGCAGGGATTATGGCGTCAGCGTGCCGCGTTTGGCGAGATAGATGCCCAGCAGCACGATGACGCCGCCGATCGCCTGCCAGACCACCGGCAGCTCGCCCAGAATCACCACCGCCAGCAAGGCGGCGACGACCGGCTGCGTCAGCAGCGCCACCGAGCTGAAGGAGGCCGGCAGATGCGCCAGGGCGAAGGCGATCAGGCTCTGGCCGCCGGCATGGGATATGACCGCCAGGCCGAGCAGGATCAGCCAGCCGTAGAGCGAGGGCGCGATCAGGCTCTCGCCCTGCGCCCAGCACAGCGGCAGCAGGAACAGGAATGTCGCCAACCCGCTCCACAGCATCACGGTCAGCGTGTCGAAGCGGCTGCGCAGGCGGGCGATGGTCAGGATGTATCCGGCGTAGAACACGCCGCAGGAAAGGGCGACCAGATCGCCCAGCAGCGTCTCGACGCCGACGTCCAGACTGGCCCCCATGAGGGTAGCGGCACCTGCCATGGCCAGCGCCAGGCCGGTCAGGAACAGCCGGCTGAAGCGCTCCTTGAAGACGAGCCACGAGAACAGCGCCACGAAAACGGGGGCGAAGTTGGCCAGCAGGGTGGCGTTGGCCACGGTGGTCATGCCGATCGACCAGTGCCAGGTGGCGAGGTCGCCGGCGAACATGAAGCCGGCCAGCGCCAGCAATCCCCAATCGGCCGCGGTTCGCGGCGCCAGCTCGGTTTCGTCGCGGGGAGCCAGGCGCTGCATCAGCAGCAGTACCGGCAGGGCCAGCAGCACGCGATGCACGGCGGTGGCGATCGGGCCCAGTTCGGACAGGCGCACGAAGATCGGCGAACAGGCGATGGCGACCGCGCCCAGCAGCAGCAGCGGCAGGGCGAAGCGGGCCAGGCGCGTGGTCGGGCGCGGAAACGGCGGGGAGGGGGCGACGGTCATGACCGCCGATGTATAGCGCTGCCGCGCCGTCCCCGCTATGCGGCTGGTGGAACGCAGCCGCGATACGGCGGCGCGGCTTGACCATGCGATCCGGCGCTGGATAGCCTCAGTCTCCTGCCACGGGGAGGGGCGCCATGACCAGCGATCGTACGACCAAGGAGCTCTACGCCGCATTCAAGAACCGCGCCATGCTCTACTGGCATTTCTTCGAGCGCATGCGCTCGGAGCTGGGCGAGGAGAAGGCGACGTCGATCATGAAGGACGCGATCTACGCCCGCGGCCGGGAAAGCGGCAAGTATTTCGCCAAGTATGCCCCGGCCGACATGCAGGGCCTGCACGACGCTTTCCTGCGATCACTGCCCGATCAGGGGCGCATGTTCGCGCCGGAAGTGACGCGCTGCGACGCGGGCGGCGTCGACATCAAGTTCCATCGCTGTCCCTTGAAGGAGGCATGGCACGAGGCAGGCGTACCCGAAGCCGACATGACGAAGCTCTGCCACATTGCCGGTCGCGTCGACAACGGCACGTTCGAGGGCGCCGGCTTCGCCTTCAGCGCCGATACCTGGCGGCCGGGCGATGGCGGCTGCTGCTATCTGCATATCCGTCCAGGCGCCTGAGGAGAGATATTTGTCCCTGTTGCAGCCGGGCGATCCGCCGCCCTTCCTTGTCGTCAACGAGACGGGCGCCGCGCCGCTGTTGCTGCTGTGCGATCACGCCAGCAGGGCGGTGCCGCAGAAACTCGAGAATTTGGGCCTGCCCGAGACGGAACTGGCGCGCCACATCGGCTGGGATATCGGCGCCGCCGAAACCGCGGCGCATATCGCCCGATCGCTGGACGCGCCGCTGGTGCAGTCCGGCTACTCGCGGCTGGTGATCGATTGCAACCGCCGGCTCGACGATCCGACCTCGATCCCACCGGTCAGCGACGGCACGACGGTGCCCGGCAATGCGTCGCTGTCGGCCGACGAGCGGGCAGCGCGCGCCGAGGCCTGCTTCTGGCCCTATCACACCGAAATAGGCCGCCGGCTCGACCGGTTCTTCGAGCTTGGCATCAGGCCTGCCATCGTCATCATCCATTCCTTCACGCCGGAGATGAATGGCATGCCGCGGCCGTGGCATATCGGCGTGCTGTGGGACGGGGACACGCGCGTGGCGCCACGGCTGCTGGATGCGCTGCGCCGGCGCG